>NZ_JBQQCE010000014.1:0-44524 GCF_052245645.1 Streptomyces sp. KR55
GGTGCTGCCCGGCGCCGAGGTGCACCCCAGCGCGGTGCTCAGCGGCGGCACGGTCGTGGCCGCCGGGGCCGTGGTGGGCGAGGGCGCGGTCGTCGAGGGCAGCGTGCTGCTGACCGGCGCGCGGATCGCCGCCCGGACCAGCCTGCACCGCTCCGTCGTGGGCCGCCATGCCCGGATCGGCGAGGGCAGTGTGCTGGACGCCGCAGTCGTCGGCGACGGTGCCACCGTCGGCGAGGGCAACGAACTCCCGCCCGGCCTGCGTATCGGCTGCGGCGCCCGCCTGGCCGCCCACGCCGTCCGCACCTCCGCATCCCCCGTGTCCTGCCCCGCGCAGGGCGTCGCTCACTCTGGAGTACCCCATGCATCGTCAGCCGCCCACTGACCATCCGGGCCCGGACGGCCACGGGCAGCAGGTCTACGGCCAGGGGTACGACCAGCAGCAGCTGTACGGCAGCAATCCGCCCGTCCCACAGCAGCACGTCGGTCGGCTCGTCCCGCAGCAGCCCCAGCAGTACGCGCCGCAGGTCCCCCAGCAACCGCAGGCGGAGCAGCCGTACGCCCCGCGGTACGACGGGTTCGACACCGTGGTCGCCACCCCCGAGCCGACCCCGGAGCCCGGGCCTCGCCCGGCAGCGGAACCGAAGCAGGAGGCCAAGCAGGAGGCCGCTCCCCGGCGGTCCCGCTTCGAGGCCGTCGACGGCCTGCGTGGCATCGCTATCTTGTCCGTGCTGCTTTACCACACCAACTGGTTCAGCAACGGTCTGTTCGGTGTGGACGCCTTCTTCGTCCTCTCCGGTTTCCTCACCACGCTCCTGCTGATCCGGGAGGTGGAGCGCAACGGCCGTATCCGCATCGGCCGGTTCTACCGCCGCCGCTTCAAGCGCCTGCTGCCCGGACTGATGGTGACCCTCGCCCTGGTGGTGGCGATCTCCTACCTCAGCAGCCCGCTGAAGGAGGCTCAGGCGGTCTCCGACCAGGCGCTCGGCGCGCTCCTCCAGATCGGCAACTGGGCGCAGATCGCCCGCGGTGACGCGTACTGGGACCACTTCGGGGCCATTCAGCCGCTGTCCGCCATGTGGTCGCTGAGCATCACCGAACAGTTCTACGTGGTGTGGCCGCTCGTTCTCGTCGTGGCCTTCGCCGTCTTCCGTAAGCGCGTGCTCCCGGTCGCCGTGGTCACCGTCCTGCTGTTCGGCGCGTCGGCGCTGGTCGCGCCCGTGCTGTGGCGGGGCGGCAACCACGACACCGACTTCCTGTACCTGGCTACGCAGACCCGCGCCGTGGCCTTCATGGCGGGCGCGGCCGCCGCGTTCGTCGTGTTCCTGGTCCAGCGCCGGGCGCCGCGGAGCGGCCGCGGGGAGTCCAGAGGCTCAATCGCCTACCACCTCGCCTCGGTGACCGCGATCGCGTCCCTGGCCGCGGTGGTCTACCTGAGCGTGAAGGTCAGCACCTACCACGAGCCGTGGCTGTACAACGGCGGACTGGCGATCGTCGCCTTCCTGGTTGCGCTCACCGCCGCCTGCCTGAGCACCGACCGCGGCCCTCTGGCCAGGGCGCTCCGTTTGAAGCCGCTGATGGAGATCGGCCAGATCTCGTACAGCATGTACCTGCTCCACCTGCCGGTGTACTGGCTGCTGCTGATGGTCTATCCGGACATGGAGCCGTACGCTCTGTTCCTGCTCGGCACCGGTCTCACCTGGCTGCTGTCGATGATCATGCACTACTCGATCGAGCAGTACCGGGTCCGCGACTGGCGCCCCGCACGGGCCATTCCCCTGTTCACGGCGGCCTCCTTGGCCATCGGCTTCGGCTCCTGGTACCTGCCGACCTACATCGCCGACTCGATGCGTCCCGACGGCAAGCCGCTGGTGCTCACGCTGGGCGACTCGATGGCCGAGGACTTCGCGACGGCGTTGTCCCAGCACGGCGACGACTACGCGGTGATCGACGGCGGCCAGCGCGGTTGTGGTGTCATGTCCCCGGCCGCGGTCCGGGACCGTACCGACACGGTCTTCGAGAACTGGGACTCCTGCCTGAACTGGGAGAAGTTCTGGGCGGACCAGCTCCAGAGCTCCCAACCGGACGCGGCACTCATCCACCTGGGCTGGGACGCCGCGGAACAGAAGATCGGCGGCAAGTGGCTGGACGCCTGCAGCCCCGTCTACAAGACCCGCTACGTCAAGCAACTCGGCAAGGCCGTGAAGCTGATCCGGACGGAGTCCCCCGACACCCGGATCATGCTCATGAACGAGCGCAACTACAACGGCGCGATCACCTCGAACTGGGGAACCTGCTTCAACCAGGTCGTCGCCGAGTTCACGGAGTCCTCCGCCACCGACGTGCACCTGGTCGACTTCGACGCGCTTCTCTGCGACACCGAGGACTGCCGCCAGACCACGGACGGGGGCGCACGCCTCTACCCGCAGGGTGACGACGTCCACCTCTCCGAGGCGGGCCTCGAGTTCGTGGCCCCCTGGCTGGAGAAGCAGGTGGCCGCGGCACTGCGGCCCTGAGGGCACAGGGCCTGTCCGGCCCCGCGCATCCCGCGTCGGACAGGCCCCCTACCCGCAGCACCCGGCGCCGCTCGGCAACGACCGCCTGTTCCGCGCCTGCCGCTGCCGCTCCGCGAGCTGGTCGTCCGCCGGGTAGCCGACCTCCTCCAGGGTCAGCCCGTGCGGCCGGACGACATGCACGGCGCTGTCGCGGACCCGCGCGTCGAGGACCTTCCGCGGCCACTCCACGCCGCGGTGCCCGTCGCCCACGAACAGCAACGCACCGACCATGGAACGTACTTGGTTGTGGCAGAAGGCGTCGGCACGGACCTCGATCTCGACGATGCCGTCCGCGTGCCGACGCACCCCGAAGTCGAGGATCTCGCGGATCGTCGTCGCCCCCTCGCGCTTCTTCGCGTACGCCGCGAAGTCGTGCTCCCCGACCAGGGTCTTGGCGGCCGCGTCCATCGCGTCGACGTCCAACGCCCAGTCGTGCCAGAGCACATGGTTGCGCAGCAACGGGTCCACGCCGCCGGGATTGTCGGTGACCCGGTAGACGTAGCGCCGCCAGATCGCCGCGAAACGAGCGTTGAAGCCACTGGGCGCATCTCTGAGGGCCCACACCCGCACGTCCCTGGGCAGCCGCCCGGCGAGCCGCTTGAGCAGCTTCTCGTGATGCTCACGCCAGACAGCCTCCGGCAGATCCACGTGCGCCACCTGCCCGCGCGCATGCACCCCGGCGTCGGTCCGTCCGGCGACGGTCAGCTCGTACGTGTCCCGCGACCGCGTGACGGTACGCAGCGCGTCCTCGACCTCCCCCTGCACGGTCCGCCGCCCGCCGGCCTGCTTGGCCCAGCCGGAGAAGTCGGTGCCGTCATAGGACAGATCGAGCCGTAGGCGTACGAACCCGGGCTGTACTTCGTCACTCACTCCTTGATCCTCTCAGGTACGCGAAAACGGGCCCGCCCCGTCAAGGGCGGACCCGCTCAGCGAGAGCTCAGCCTCAGGCGTCCTTGGACTCCTCAGCCGCAGTCTCCTCGGCCGGAGCCTCGGCGACGTCCTTGGTGACGTCGACCTTGGTCTCCTCGGCCTTGGCCTCCTCGGCCTCCTTGACCGCACGCTTGGTGGCGGCCTCGGCCTCACCCGTGGCCTCCTGCGCGACCGTCAGCGCCTCGACCAGCTCGATGACAGCCATGGGCGCGTTGTCGCCACGACGGTTACCGATCTTGGTGATACGGGTGTAACCACCCGGACGGTTCTCGTAGCGCGGGCCGATCTCGGTGAAGAGCGTGTGGACGATGCTCTTGTCCGTGATCACCTGGAGCACCTGACGGCGGTTGTGAAGGTCACCCTTCTTCGCCTTGGTGACCAGACGCTCGGCGTACGGCCGCAGCCGACGGGCCTTCGCCTCGGTGGTGGTGATACGACCGTGCTCGAACAGCGACTTCGCGAGGTTCGCAAGAAGCAGCTTCTCGTGCGCGGCACTGCCGCCCATACGGGCACCCTTGGTGGGCTTCGGCATGGTGTTTCTCCTAGGTGTCTGCCCCGGCCGTGTCAGGTACCGGGGTCAGTATCCGAGCAGGCGGTTACCTGTCGGAGATCCGGACGGGCCCCGAAGGGCCCGTCCGGAAGGGGCGCGGGGAACTGCGCGACAAACCACAGTCCACCCGCACCCAAGAACCAGCAGTCGGTCCCGAGCTCTTAGTACTGCTCGGTCTCGACAAATCCGGCGTCGGCGTCGTCATCGGCCCCAAAGGCGTCAGCCGCAGCCGTCGGGTCGAATCCAGGCGGGCTGTCCTTCAGGGCAAGACCCATCCCGGCCAGCTTCGCCTTGACCTCGTCGATGGACTTCGCACCGAAGTTACGGATGTCCAGCAGGTCGGCCTCAGAACGAGCCACGAGCTCACCCACGGAGTGGATGCCCTCGCGCTTGAGGCAGTTGTACGACCGAACGGTGAGCTCCAGCTCCTCGATCGGCAGCGCCAGATCGGCAGCCAGCGCAGCGTCCGTCGGGGACGGACCCATGTCGATGCCCTCGGCGTCGATGTTGAGCTCACGGGCGAGCCCGAACAGCTCGACCAGCGTCTTACCGGCAGAAGCCATCGCGTCACGCGGACGCATCGCCTGCTTGGTCTCGACGTCGACGATCAGCTTGTCGAAGTCGGTGCGCTGCTCGACACGCGTGGCCTCGACCTTGTACGTGACCTTCAGAACCGGCGAGTAGATGGAGTCGACCGGGATACGACCGATCTCCTGGCCCACCTGCTTGTTCTGCACGGCGGAGACGTAACCACGGCCACGCTCGACCGTGAGCTCCATCTCCAGCTTGCCCTTGCCGTTGAGCGTGGCGAGGACGAGGTCGGGGTTGTGCACCTCGACACCGGCCGGCGGCGCGATGTCGGCGGCGGTGACGAGTCCGGGCCCCTGCTTGCGCAGGTACATGACGACGGGCTCATCGTGCTCGCTGGAAACCACCAGCTGCTTGATGTTGAGGATCAGGTCGGTGACGTCCTCCTTGACGCCCGGCACGGTGGTGAACTCGTGCAGGACACCGTCGATCCGGATGCTGGTGACAGCCGCACCGGGGATCGACGACAGGAGCGTACGACGCAGAGAGTTGCCGAGGGTGTAGCCGAAGCCCGGCTCCAGGGGCTCGATCACGAACCGGGAGCGGAATTCGTCGACGACCTCTTCGGTCAACGAGGGACGCTGAGCGATCAGCATGTGTGGATCAGATCCTTCAGTCGTGGGCGCCCGCTATATGACGCCCGACGGAACCGCCCCCGGCACAAAGGGGCGGGTACTGCAAGGGTACGGGCGATACGGCCCCGGTTCACTCCGCTTGCGCGAAGGAGGGAGCCGTACCGCCCGAATCCTGAAAGCAGCCGAGCCTCAGACGCGGCGGCGCTTCGGCGGACGGCAGCCGTTGTGCGGGGTCGGGGTGACGTCCTGGATGGAGCCGACCTCGAGGCCCGTGGCCTGCAGGGAGCGGATCGCGGTCTCACGACCGGAACCCGGGCCCTTGACGAACACGTCGACCTTGCGCATGCCGTGCTCCTGAGCGCGGCGGGCAGCCGACTCGGCGGCCATCTGCGCGGCGAACGGCGTGGACTTCCGGGAGCCCTTGAAGCCGACGTGGCCGGCGGAGGCCCAGGAGATCACGTTGCCGGACGGGTCCGTGATGGAGACGATCGTGTTGTTGAACGTGCTCTTGATGTGCGCGTGGCCGTGAGCGACGTTCTTCTTTTCCTTGCGGCGCACCTTCTTGGCAGCGCCCTGACGTCCCTTGGGGGGCATCTCTTAACTCCTACGGGAGGTGGTCGGTCCTACAGCGAAGACCGTGGACTTGGTCCGCTGCGGACTACTTCTTGCCCGGCTTCTTCTTGCCGGCGATGGCGCGACGCGGGCCCTTGCGGGTGCGGGCGTTGGTGCTGGTGCGCTGACCGCGGACGGGCAGACCGCGGCGGTGCCGCAGACCCTGGTAGCAGCCGATCTCGACCTTGCGGCGGATGTCGGCCTGGATCTCGCGACGGAGGTCACCCTCGGTCTTGATGTTGTTGTCGACGTACTCGCGGATCGCGACGAGCTGCTCCTCGGAGAGGTCGCGGACGCGGGTGTTCGGGTCGACGCCGGTGGCTGCCAGCGTCTGCTGCGAAAGGGTCCGGCCGATGCCGAACACGTAGGTGAGGGCGACCTCCACGCGCTTTTCGCGCGGGATGTCAACACCGGAAACGCGTGCCATTCAATGGCTCCAGTTGATCTTCGGAGGTCTTCCGCAGAACCGACTCCCAGCCGCCGTACGAGGTACGAACTGGGTCCCCGGCCTCCGAACCGGGGGTGTCGAGCCGTATGGCTCGGGCCCTGCGTATGAACATATTCAGCTCGCGTCGCGCGAATCTCTGCGCATGCAGAGGGAAATGGCCTGCGGTCAGCCCTGGCGCTGCTTGTGGCGCGGGTTCTCGCAGATCACCATGACCCGACCGTGACGGCGGATCACCCTGCACTTGTCGCAGATCTTCTTGACGCTCGGCTTGACCTTCATGGGATGTGAGGTTCTCCGGGTCAGTTGCCGGCAGCCCCGCGGGGACCGCGGGACGTGGGGCAAGATCTACTTGTACCGGTAGACGATCCGGCCACGCGTCAGGTCGTACGGAGACAGCTCCACCACGACCCGGTCGTCAGGGAGGATGCGGATGTAGTGCATGCGCATCTTGCCGCTGATGTGTGCCAGGACCTGGTGGCCGTTCTGGAGCTCGACCTTGAACATGGCGTTCGGCAGAGACTCGACGACAGTGCCCTCGATCTCGATGGCACCTTGCTTCTTGGCCACGCTTTGCCCTTCGGAATCGACTACCTTGATCGACCCCTGCACTTTCCCTTACGGGCGCATGCAGACATGCGGGTGCACAAGAGCCGACGAGTCAGTCTACGTCAGCGCAACCGGAAAGACGAATCGGGGAAGTCTGCCCCAGCAGGCAGATCATTAAGCGCCCCAAAGGGGCGTGGGGCTCTGTCCACATGCGGCTCCTCCCTCACCGTGGGCGCGACCAGCCCCCACGAGCCCGCAGCCGCCAGTCGGCAGGACCGCCCTCCCTGGAAGGCGCTCAGGCCAGCGGATCCGGCGCAGCCACAACCCCGTACTCCGCCAGCTTCGCCTTACCCCCATCGGGCGCCGTCAGGACCAGCGGCCCCCGCTCCGTCAGGGCGACGGAGTGCT
The DNA here is from genome assembly GCF_052245645.1 of Streptomyces sp. KR55. NCBI lineage: Bacteria > Bacillati > Actinomycetota > Actinomycetes > Kitasatosporales > Streptomycetaceae > Streptomyces > Streptomyces sp. KR55. The sequence goes on from NZ_JBQQCE010000014.1 coordinate 7,210, forward strand.
CCCAGTGGGAGGACCAGGTGCCGTCCGTCGTGATGACGGTCCAGTCGTCCTTGAGGACCTCCGTCTTCGGGGTGCCCAGCGAGACCATCGGCTCGATCGCGAGGCAGAAGCCCGGCACCAGCTTCGGGCCCTTGCCACGACGCCGCTCGACATAGTTCAGCAGGTGCGGGTCCATGTGCATCTCGGAGCCGATGCCGTGACCGCCGTAGTCCTCGATGATCCCGTAGCGGCCCCCGCCGGGCTTCGGCTGGCGGCGGATGTACGTCTCGATGGCCCGCGAGATGTCGACGAGCCGGTTCCCCTGCTTCATCGCGGCGATGCCGGCCCACATGGACTCCTCGGTCACCCGCGACAGCTCGATGAGCTCCGGAGCGTGACCGGACCCGACGAAGGCGGTGTAGGCGGCGTCCCCGTGCCAGCCGTCGATGATGGCGCCGGCGTCGATGCTGATGATGTCCCCGTCCTTGAGGACGACGTCCTCGGCGGGGATCCCGTGGACCACGACCTCGTTCACCGAGGTGCAGATCGTCGCCGGGAACCCGCCGTACCCCAGGAAGTTCGACTTCGCCCCGTGCTCCGCGAGCACCTTCCGCGCCACCTCGTCCAGATCCTTGGTGCTGGCCCCCGGCACGGCGGCCTCACGCGTGGCCGCGTGAATGGCGGCAACGACCAGCCCCGCCTCACGCATCTTGGCGATCTGCTCGGGGCTCTTGATCTGCACCATGGGGGCGGGGGCCTTTCTCGGACCGGGAAAAGAGTACGGACGCCTTCAACGATACGGGGACTGCCGTGGCTGCGGGCACGCAGCAGCCGCGGCCCCCTTTCCAGGGAACCGCGGCCGTAGCTGCGTAACGACTACTTCGCGTCGCGCTTGAGCGCCGCCAGCGCGCGACTCGTGACCTCTTCCACCGGACCCATGGCCTCGATGGTCACGACCAGACCCTGCGACTTGTAGTAGTCGATGATCGGCTCGGTCTGCGTGTGGTAGACCTCCAGCCGGGTGCGCACGGTCTCCTCGGAGTCGTCGTCCCGCTGGTACAGCTCACCGCCGCAGACGTCACACACGCCCTCCTTCTTCGGCGGGCTGTACGTCACGTGGAACACGTGTGCGGAGTCCTTGCGGCAGATCCGCCGCCCGGCGATCCGCTTGACGACCTCGTCCTCGGGAGCCTCGAGGTCCAGCACGGCGTCCAGCTCGATGCCCTCGGTCTGCAGCAGCTCGTCCAGCGCCTCTGCCTGCGAGACGTTGCGCGGGAAACCGTCCAGCAGGAAGCCGTTCTCGGCGTCCGGCTGTTCCATACGGTCCTTCGCCATGGCGATGGTGACCTCGTCCGGCACCAGGTTGCCGGCGTCCATGTAGGACTTCGCCAGTTTGCCGAGATCCGTCTGCCGACTGATGTTGGCGCGGAACAGGTCGCCCGTGGAGATGTGCGGGATCGACAGCTTCTCGGCAAGGCGGGTGGCTTGCGTACCCTTGCCCGCGCCCGGCGGCCCGACGAGGACGATTCGCATCAGCGGAGGAACCCTTCGTAATTGCGCTGCTGGAGCTGGCTCTCGATCTGCTTCACGGTCTCGAGACCGACACCCACGATGATCAGGATGCTGGTCCCGCCGAACGGGAAGTTCTGGTTTGCCCCGAAACCAACCAACGCCATCGTCGGTACGAGAGCGATCAGACCCAGATACAGCGAACCCGGCCAGGTGATCCGGTTGAGTACGTAGCTCAGGTACTCAGCGGTCGGTCGGCCAGCCCGGATGCCCGGGATGAAGCCACCATACTTCTTCATGTTGTCGGCGACTTCCTCGGGGTTGAAGGAGATCGCCACGTAGAAGAACGCGAAGAAAACAATGAGCAAGAAGTACAGAGCGATGTAAATCGGGTCGTCGCCCTGGACGAGATGAGCCTCGATCCAGGTCTTCCAGCTCGAATTGCCACTCGAGAACTGGGCGATCAGAGCCGGGATGTAGAGCAGCGACGAGGCGAAGATGACGGGAATCACACCCGCCTGGTTCACCTTGAGCGGGATGTACGTGGACGTACCACCGTAGGACCGGCGGCCGATCATGCGCTTCGCGTACTGGACCGGAATGCGGCGCTGCGCCTGCTCGACGAAGACCACCAGGCCGACCATGAACAGGCCGACGAGGATGACCGTGCCGAACTCGATCCAGCCGTCCGCCAGGGAGCCCTGCTCCTTGATGGCCCACAGGGCGGCCGGGAAGGTCGCGGCGATCGAGATGAACATCAGGATCGACATGCCGTTGCCGATGCCGCGGTCGGTGATCAGCTCACCGAGCCACATGACGACGGCCGTACCGGCGGTCATCACGATGACCATGGTGATGGTGACGAAGATCGACTGGTCCGGGACGATCTCGCTCGCCACCGGGCAGCCGCTGAAGAGGGCGCCGCTGCGGGCGGTGGCCACCAGGCCGGTGCCCTGCAGGATGGCGAGCGCCACGGTCAGGTAACGGGTGTACTGCGTGATCTTCGCCGTACCGGCCTGACCCTCCTTCTTGAGGGCCTCGAGGCGAGGGATCACCACTGTCAGCAGCTGCAGGATGATGCTCGCGGTGATGTACGGCATGATGCCGAGCGCGAAGATCGTGATCTGCAGCAGCGCGCCGCCGCTGAACATGTTGACCAGACCGAACAGACCCTGGTTGCCCTTGGCCACGTCGATGCAGGTCTGGACGTTCTGGTAGTCGACACCCGGGATCGGGATATGCGTACCGACCCGATACACCACGATGATGCCGAGCGTGAAGAGCAGCTTCTTGCGCAGGTCGGGCGTCTTGAACGCCCGGGCGAACGCGGTGAGCACGGTGCCTCCTGCGACCCCCGCGCAACTGCGTCAAGGGTGATGGTCGTGAGATTCCGATAAGACAACGACTTACGTAACGGTCAACTGCCGCTCAGAGTGCCTCAGGTGCGGCACGCTGTGAAAGTTGGCAGTGCAGGCCACCTTACCCGCGGGACTGCCACCCTTGGAACGACCGACCGGGGATACCCCATTTGTGGGGTATCCCCGGTCGGGATCGCTCAAGTCATCGAGACGCCTGCTGGGTTCAGACGAGCTCGGTGACGGTGCCGCCGGCGGCGGTGATCTTCTCCTTGGCGGAGCCGGAGACGGCGTCGACCGTCACCTGCAGCGCCACGGAGATCTCGCCCTGGCCGAGTACCTTGACGAGGCTGTTCTTGCGAACGGCACCCTTGGCCACGAGGCCCTCGACGGTGACCTCGCCACCCTCGGGGTACAGCGCGGCCAGCTTGTCGAGGTTCACGACCTGGTACTCGGTCTTGAACGGGTTCTTGAAGCCCTTCAGCTTCGGGAGGCGCATGTGCAGCGGCATCTGGCCACCCTCGAAGCGCTCCGGAACCTGGTAGCGGGCCTTGGTGCCCTTGGTACCACGACCGGCCGTCTTACCCTTCGACGCCTCACCACGACCGACACGGGTCTTGGCGGTCTTGGCGCCCGGGGCGGGACGGAGGTTGTGGATCTTCAGCGGGTTCTGCTCCGCCATGATCAGTCGACCTCCTCGACCGTCACGAGGTGGCGGACGGTGTGCACCATGCCGCGGAACTCGGGGCGGTCCTCCTTGACGACCACGGTGTTGATCCCCTTGAGACCAAGCGACCGCAGGGTGTCACGGTGGTTCTGCTTGCTGCCGATGTAGGACTTGACCTGCGTGATCTTGAGCTGCGCCATGATTACGCACCCGCCCCGGCACGCGCACGCAGCAGGGCCGCGGGGGCGACGTCCTCGAGCGGCAGACCACGGCGGGCCGCGATCTCCTCGGGACGCTGCAGGCCCTTCAGGGCCTCCACGGTCGCGTGCACGATGTTGATCGCGTTGTCGGAGCCGAGCGACTTCGACAGCACGTCGTGGATACCGGCGCACTCGAGCACGGCACGCACCGGACCACCGGCGATAACACCGGTACCCGGGGACGCGGGCTTGAGCAGCACGACGCCGGCAGCCTTCTCACCCTGGATGGGGTGCGGGATGGTGCCCTGGATCCGGGGGACCTTGAAGAAGTGCTTCTTGGCCTCCTCAACGCCCTTGGCGATGGCGGCCGGCACCTCCTTGGCCTTGCCGTATCCGACACCCACGGTGCCGTCACCGTCGCCCACCACGACCAGCGCGGTGAAGCTGAAGCGACGACCACCCTTCACAACCTTGGCGACGCGGTTGATCGCGACAACGCGCTCAACGTACGCGGTCTTCTCGGCGGCAGCTGCGCCGCCGTCACGGCCCTTCCGGTCCCGCCGCTCGCCGCCACCGGCACCGCCACCGCGGCGCTGGGGTCCAGCCATTGGAATTACCTCTCTCTGTTTCCGCTAGCTACGGAACCGGCTCAGAACTTCAGGCCGGCTTCGCGGGCGGCGTCCGCCAGAGCGGCGATGCGCCCGGCGTACTGGTTGCCACCACGGTCGAATACGACAGCCTCGACGCCGGCGGCCTTGGCACGCTCGGCGACCAGGGCGCCGACCTGCTTGGCCTGCGTGGACTTGTCAGCCTCGGCACCGCGGATCGAGGTGTCCAGCGTGGACGCCGACGCCAGGGTGTGCCCCTGGATGTCGTCGATCACCTGGGCCACGATGTGGCGGTTCGAGCGGGTCACCACGAGACGGGGACGCTCCGCCGTACCGTTGATCCGCTTGCGGATCCGGATGTGACGGCGCTTGATCGCGGCGCGCTTGTAGGCGTCGCCCTTGAGGATCTTCTGTCCGTATGCCATGGCTTACTTACCCGCCTTTCCGACCTTGCGGCGGATGACTTCGCCCTCGTACTTGACGCCCTTGGCCTTGTACGGGTCGGGCTTGCGCAGCTTGCGGATGTTGGCCGCAACCTCGCCGACCTTCTGCTTGTCGATGCCCTCGACCGAGAAACGGGTCGGGGTCTCCACCTTGAAGGTGATGCCCTCGGGGGCCTCGACCAGGATCGGGTGGCTGTAGCCGAGCGCGAACTCCAGGTTCGAACCCTTGGCCTGCACGCGGTAACCGACACCGCTGATCTCGAGCTTCTTCACGTAACCCTGGGTCACGCCGGTGATCATGTTCGCCACCAGCGTGCGGGACAGGCCGTGCAGGGCCTTGTTCTGACGCTCGTCGTTGGGGCGGGTGACGTTCAGGACGCCGTCCTCACCCTTGACGATCTCGATCGGCGCGGCGACGGTGTGGGTCAGCTCGCCCTTGGGGCCCTTGACCGAGACCGTGCGGCCATCGATGGTGACGTCCACGCCGGCGGGAACCGCGATGGGGAGCTTGCCGATGCGCGACATAGCTGTTTCCTCCGTTCCCTTCCGTTACCAGACGTAGGCGAGAACTTCTCCGCCTACGCCCTTCTTGCCGGCCTGCTTGTCGGTGAGGAGCCCGTGGGACGTGGAGATGATCGCCACGCCGAGGCCGCCGAGCACCTTCGGCAGGTTGGTGGACTTCGCGTACACCCGGAGACCGGGCTTGGAGATCCGCTTGATGCCCGCGATGGAGCGCTCACGGTTCGGGCCGAACTTCAGCTCGAGGACGAGGTTCTTGCCGACCTCGGCGTCCTCGACGCGCCAGCCCGTGATGAAGCCCTCCTGCTGGAGGATCTCCGCGATGTGCGACTTGATCTTCGAGTGCGGCATCGCCACGGTGTCGTGGTACGCCGAGTTCGCGTTCCGCAGACGCGTAAGCATGTCTGCGATCGGATCAGTCATGGTCATGAATTGGCCTTCGGCCTCTCTCGCCGGGGTTTCCTGGTGCGCCATCCCTCTCCCCGATCCGAGACGGGACGGGTGCGGCGCGGTGGACCTACGGCGTAGTAAGTCGTATGGGCGTCAGGCGCCCAACCCTCCAAGCCTAAGCCATGGAGAGGTGGGCACCTGACACTGCCCTTTACTTACCGAGAGCTTCCGGAATCCCTTATGTGGGGGATTACCAGGAGCTCTTGGTCACGCCCGGCAGCTCGCCACGGTGAGCCATCTCACGAAGGCACACGCGGCACAGGCCGAACTTGCGGTACACGGAGTGCGGGCGGCCGCAGCGCTGGCAGCGGGTGTAGCCACGCACACCGAACTTGGGCTTGCGAGCAGCCTTAGCGATCAGAGCCTTCTTCGCCATCTCGCTCACGCCTCCTTGAACGGGAAGCCGAGGTGACGGAGAAGAGCACGGCCCTCTTCGTCGTTGGTCGCCGTGGTGACCACGGTGATGTCCATACCCCGGACGCGGTCGATCTTGTCCTGGTCGATCTCGTGGAACATGACCTGCTCCGTGAGACCGAAGGTGTAGTTGCCACGGCCGTCGAACTGCTTGGGGGACAGACCACGGAAGTCGCGGATGCGCGGCAGCGCGAGCGACAGGGTGCGGTCCAGGAACTCCCACATGCGGTCGCCACGGAGCGTGACGTGGGCACCGATCGGCTGACCCTCACGCAGCTTGAACTGCGCGATGGACTTGCGGGCCTTGGTGACGGCCGGCTTCTGACCGGTGATCGTGGTGAGGTCGCGGATGGCGCCCTCGATCAGCTTGGAGTCGCGGGCGGCGTCGCCCACACCCATGTTGACCACGATCTTGACGAGGCCGGGAACCTGCATGACGTTCTCGTAGGAGAACTGCTCACGCAGCTTGCCCGCGATCTCCTCGCGGTACTTCGTCTTCAGACGCGGAGTGGTGGTGGTAGCCATCAGATGTCCTCACCCGTCCGCTTGGCAACGCGGATCTTGTTGCCCTCTTCGTCGAAGCGGTAACCGACGCGGGTCACGACCTTCTTGCCGTCCTTCTCAACGACCAGCTGGACGTTGGAGACGTGGATCGGCGCCTCGGTCGTGACGATGCCACCGGCCTGCGAACCGCGAGCCGTGGGACCGGCCTTGGTGTGCTTCTTGACCCGGTTGACACCCTCGACCAGGACACGCTCGTCGCGCGGGTAAGCGGCAATGACCTTGCCCTGCTTGCCCTTGTCCTTGCCGGTGATGACCTGGACCAGGTCGCCCTTCTTGATCTTCATGCTTACAGCACCTCCGGCGCGAGCGAGATGATCTTCATGAACTTCTTCTCGCGCAGCTCACGGCCGACCGGGCCGAAGATACGGGTGCCGCGAGGGTCGCCGTCGCCCTTCAGAATGACGGCGGCGTTCTCGTCGAAGCGGATGTACGAGCCGTCCTGGCGGCGGCGCTCCTTGACGGTGCGAACGATGACCGCCTTGACGACGTCACCCTTCTTCACGTTGCCACCGGGGATCGCGTCCTTGACGGTGGCGACGATGACGTCACCGATGCCCGCGTAGCGGCGACCGGAGCCACCGAGCACACGGATGCAAAGGATCTCCTTCGCACCAGTGTTGTCGGCGACACGCAGTCGCGACTCCTGCTGGATCACGTCTATCTCCTGTTTGTCTGCCGGTTCCCCAACCGGGCTGATCTCTCAGCCCGGTTGGAGCCTGGCGGAACTGTCCTGCGGGGTTTGCCCCGCAGGCGTACTCATTGGAATTCCCTTGCGGGAATTACCTACTTGGCCTTCTCGAGGATCTCGACGACGCGCCAGCGCTTCGTCGCGGACAGCGGCCGGGTCTCCATGAGGAGGACGCGGTCGCCGACACCCGCGGCGTTCTGCTCGTCGTGCGCCTTGAGCTTGTTGGTACGGCGGATGACCTTGCCGTACAGCGCGTGCTTGACGCGGTCCTCGACGGCGACGACGACGGTCTTGTCCATCTTGTCGCTGACGACGAGACCCTCACGGGTCTTGCGGAAGCCGCGGGCCTCTGCAGTCTGCTCAGTCACGTTGCTCTCACTCATCAGGCGCTCTCCACCGTCTCGATGCCCAGCTCGCGCTCACGCATCAGGGTGTAGATCCGCGCGATGTCCTTACGGACGGCCTTCAGCCGACCGTGGTTCTCGAGCTGACCGGTCGCCGCCTGGAAGCGGAGGTTGAACAGCTCTTCCTTGGCCTCGCGGAGCTTCGCCAGAAGCTCCTCGTTGCCCAGCTCGCGCAGCTCGGACGCCTTGGTACCGGCCGACATCACGCTTCACCTGCCTCGCGCTTGACGATCCGGCACTTCATCGGCAGCTTGTGGGCCGCACGAGTCAGCGCCTCACGGGCGATCTTCTCGTTGGGGTACGACAGCTCGAACATGACCCGACCCGGGTGAACGTTCGCGACCCACCACTCCGGCGAACCCTTACCGGAACCCATGCGGGTCTCGGCGGGCTTCTTGGTCAGCGGGCGGTCCGGGTAGATGTTGATCCAGACCTTGCCGCCACGCTTGATGTGACGGGTCATCGCGATACGGGCCGCCTCGATCTGGCGGTTCGTCACGTAGGCCGGGGTCATCGCCTGGATGCCGTACTCGCCGAACGCAACCGTCGTACCGCCCTTGGCCGTACCACGACGCTTCGGGTGGTGCTGCTTGCGGTGCTTGACCCTACGGGGGATCAGCATGTCGGTCAGGCCTCCGTTCCGGTGCTCTCAGCCGGAGCGGCAGGGGCCTCAGCCTTGGGGGCCTCGGCGCCGGCAGCCTGCTGCGGCTTGCGACCGCGCCGCTCGCCACCGCGGCCACCACGGGCCGGGCGGTCGGCGCCACCGCGGGCCGGGCGGTTACCCGCACGGGCGGCAGCGTTCTCGGCGCGGACCTCGGCGATGTTCTTGACGTCGCCCTTGTAGATCCAGACCTTCACACCGATGCGGCCGAAGGTCGTCTTGGCCTCGAAGAAGCCGTAGTCCACGTTCGCGCGGAGCGTGTGCAGGGGCACACGGCCCTCGCGGTAGAACTCCGAGCGGGACATCTCGGCGCCGCCGAGGCGGCCACCGCACTGGATCTTGATGCCCTTGGCGCCCGCCTTCATCGCCGACTGCATGCTCTTGCGCATGGCACGGCGGAAGGAGACGCGGGAGGACAGCTGCTCGGCGACGGCCTGGGCCACCAGCTGAGCGTCCGTCTCCGGGTTCTTGACCTCGAGGATGTTCAGCTGGACCTGCTTGCCGGTCAGCTTCTCCAGGTCACCGCGGATGCGGTCGGCCTCGGCGCCGCGGCGGCCGATGACGATGCCCGGACGCGCGGTGTGGATGTCGACGCGGACGCGGTCACGGGTGCGCTCGATCTCAACCTTCGAGATACCGGCGCGCTCCATGCCGGACGTCATCATCCGACGGATGGCGACGTCTTCCTTGACGTAGTCCTTGTACAGCTTGTCGGCGTACCAACGCGACTTGAAGTCGGTGGTGACACCGAGCCGGAACCCGTGCGGGTTTACCTTCTGGCCCATTACCGGGTTCCTTCCTTGCTGCTGACGACCACAGTGATGTGGCTGGTCCGCTTGCGGATCCGGTAGGCACGGCCCTGGGCGCGCGGACGGAACCGCTTCAGGGTCGGGCCCTCGTCGACGTACGCCTCGGAGATGTAGAGGCTGTCGGCGTCGGTGTGGTCGTAGTTGTGCGCGGCGTTGGCGATGGCGCTGTCGAGCACCTTGCCGACCGGCACGGAGGCGGCCTGCGGAGCGAATCGCAGGACCGCCTGGGCCTCCGTGGCGTCCATGCCACGGATGAGGTCCACCACGCGGCGGGCCTTCATGGGCGTGACGCGGATGTACCGCGCCTGGGCCCTGGCTTCCATGGTTGTCCCTTCAGTTACTTACGTGTCTGAATGCGATCCGCGTTAGCGGCGCTTCGACTTCCGGTCTTCCTTGACGTGGCCCCGGAAGGTGCGCGTCGGCGAGAACTCGCCGAGCTTGTGGCCGACCATCGACTCGGTGACGAACACCGGGATGTGGGTCTTGCCGTTGTGCACCGCGAGCGTGTGGCCGAGCATGTCGGGCACGATCATGGAGCGGCGGGACCAGGTCTTGATGACGTTCTTGGTACCGGCTTCGTTCTGAGCGTCCACCTTCTTCATCAGGTGGTCGTCGACGAAGGGTCCCTTCTTCAAGCTACGAGGCATCTCAACCCGTCCTTAGCGCTTCTTGTTCGTCTTGCGGCGGCGGACGATGTACTTGTTGCTCGCCTTCTTGGGAGAACGAGTACGGCCTTCCTTCTTGCCCCACGGGGAGACCGGGTGGCGGCCACCGGAGGTACGGCCCTCACCACCACCGTGCGGGTGGTCGACCGGGTTCATGACCACACCACGCACGGTCGGGCGAACGCCCAGCCAGCGCTTGCGGCCCGCCTTGCCCCAGTTGATGTTCGACTGCTCGGCGTTGCCGACCTCGCCGACGGTGGCGCGGCAGCGCACGTCGACCAGGCGGATCTCTCCGGACGGCATGCGGAGGTGGGCCATCGAGCCCTCCTTCGCGAGCAGCTGCACGGAGGCACCGGCGGAGCGGGCGAACTTGGCACCGCCACCGGGACGGAGCTCGATCGCGTGGATCGTGGTACCGACCGGGATGTTGCGGAGGGCCAGGTTGTTGCCCGGCTTGATGTCGGCCCCGGGACCGTTCTCCACACGGTCGCCCTGCTGCAGGTTGCGCGGGGCGAGGATGTAGCGCTTCTCGCCGTCCGCGTAGTGCAGCAGCGCGATACGCGCGGTGCGGTTGGGGTCGTATTCGATGTGCGCGACCTTCGCCGGCACGCCGTCCTTGTCGTGCCGACGGAAGTCGATCACGCGGAAGGCGCGCTTGTGTCCGCCACCCTGGTGGCGAACGGTCACACGACCGGAATTGTTACGGCCGCCCTTGCTGTGCAGGGGACGGACCAGCGACTTCTCCGGCGTGGACCGCGTGACCTCGACGAAGTCGGCGACGCTGGCGCCACGACGGCCAGGAGTCGTCGGCTTGTACTTGCGGATACCCATTTCTCAGTCCTCGTCCGATATCGGACGATCCGGACCTCCCTCAGGAGGTCGGACCGCCGAAGATGTCGATACGGTCGCCCTCGGCGAGGGTCACGATCGCGCGCTTGGTGGCGGCACGCTGGCCGAAGCCGGTGCGGGTGCGCTTGCGCTTGCCCTGGCGGTTGATCGTGTTGACCCCGGTGACCTTGACCTGGAAGACCGACTGCACGGCCTCCTTGATCTGGGTCTTGTTGGCACGCGGGTCGACGACGAACGTGTACTTGTTCTCGTCGAGGAGCGCGTAGCTCTTCTCGGAGACAACCGGCTTCAGCAGGACGTCACGGGGGTCCGTGTACGACTTGCTCAGCGGCGTCTCGACGGTGTTCTTGCCCTCGGCAGCGTGGCGACGCGCCTTGGCGACGCGAGCGGCCTTGGCGGCCTTGGCGGCCTTCGAGGCAATGGCGGGGTGACGGATAGCCATCAGGCCTCGCTCCCTTCGGTGTCATTGCTCCGCTCGGCAGCAGGCGCGCCCGACACGAAAGACTCGAAAGCGGCCTTGGTGAAGACCACGTCGTCCGAGACGAGAACGTCGTACGTGTTCAGCTGGCCCGGCTCCAGGATGTGGACCTGGGGCAGGTTGCGGGCGGACAGCCACGCGGCCTCGTCGGCGCGGTCGACGACCAGGAGCAGGTTCTTGCGCTCCGAGATCTTGCCGAACAGCGTCCTGGCGGACTTCGTCGACGGCGTCTCGCCCTCGACGACGCCGGAGACGACGTGGATACGGTTGTGGCGGGCCCGGTCGGTGAGGGCGTGGCGCAGGGCCGCGGCCTTCATCTTCTTCGGGGTCCGCTGCGAGTAGTCGCGCGGCTGCGGGCCGTGGACGACGCCACCACCGGCGAACTGCGGCGCGCGGGTCGAGCCCTGACGGGCGCGGCCGGTGCCCTTCTGACGGTACGGCTTCTTGCCACCGCCGCGGACCTCGCCACGGGTCTTGGTCTTGTGCGTGCCCTGACGGGCGGCAGCCAGCTGCGCGACGACGACCTGGTGGATCAGCGGAATGCTGACCTTCTCAACGTCGAAGATCTCCGCGGGGAGCTCGACGGAACCGGCCTTGTCGCCCGCCGGCGAAAGGATGTCAACAGTGCTCATCGGTTACCTCAGGCCCCCTTGGCCGCGGTGCGGACCAGGACGAGGCCGCCGTTCGGACCGGGAACCGCGCCCTTGATGAGCAGCAGACCCTTCTCCGCGTCAACGGCGTGGACGGTCAGGTTCTGGGTGGTGACCCGCTCGTTGCCCATGCGACCCGCCATGCGGAGGCCCTTGAACACGCGGCCCGGGGTGGCGCAGCCACCGATGGAACCGGGAGAGCGGTGCTTGCGCTGGGTACCGTGCCCGGCGCCGAGGCCACGGAAGTTGTGGCGCTTCATGACACCGGCGAAGCCCTTGCCCTTGCTCTTGCCGGTCACGTCGACCTTGACGCCGGCCTCGAACACCTCAGCGGTGATCTCCTGGCCGAGCGTGTACTCGGAGGCGTCCGCGGTGCGGATCTCGACGAGGTGACGACGAGGGGTGACGTCGGCCTTGGCGAAGTGGCCCTTGAGGGGCTTGTTCACCTTGCGCGGGTCGATCTCGCCGAAGGCGATCTGGACCGACTCGTAGCCGTCGGTGTCGTTCGTACGGACCTGGGTGACGACGTTCGGCCCGGCCTTGACGACGGTGACCGGAACAACGCGGTTGTTCTCGTCCCACACCTGCGTCATGCCGAGCTTCTCGCCCAGGATGCCCTTGATCTGCTTAGCCATCTCTCAGATCACCGGCCTCAGAGCTTGATCTCGATGTCGACGCCGGCCGGGAGGTCGAGTCGCATCAGAGAGTCAACGGTCTTGGGGGTCGGGTCGAGGATGTCGATCAGGCGCTTGTGCGTGCGCATCTCGAAGTGCTCGCGCGAGTCCTTGTACTTGTGCGGCGACTTGATGACGCAGTACACGTTCTTCTCAGTGGGCAGCGGCACCGGGCCCGCGACCGACGCACCAGTGCGGGTCACCGTCTCGACGATCTTCTTCGCCGAGGAGTCGATGACCTCGTGGTCGTAGGCCTTGAGCCGGATGCGGATCTTCTGTCCCGCCATGGCTACTCAGTAGTCCTGTCTCTCGTAACGCTCTGGAACCCGGCGTTCCCTTACTTTTCTCCGACCCACGCGGTCGGGCGTGTCGCGTTCCCGCTGACACAGATGTCCCATACGGAACATCCCTTGCTGGGGAACGCGGCCCTTGCGAACCGCAAGCCGGGGACGAAAGGCCCACCGGGCGCCTGGCCGGTGCCGCGCCCACGCTTCCCGGAAGATTCCCGTACGTCCGCCCCACACGGGGACGACGAGTACTGTGGGACTCGCTTCCGGTCCTCCCGGCGGGAGGCGCGCAGCATCAACACTCGACCGAGCAACTCGGACAGTCTGCCATATGAGGCAGGACGGGCGCCAATCGAGCGGGAGAGAATACCCCGGGGGTGACGCAGGTCAAACCCCACCCGACTCCGACACCCCTTCGCCGGCCGTGTTGCCATGGGCATGACTGATAGCTTCTGCATGATCCACGGAGAACGAGGGACTCCTCACACAGGGGCCGCGGGGGGCTGACGAGCGGATGCGCTGGTACGACCGACGGGACGGGCGGCCGGGGCCGGGGTGGCTCGTCCGCCTGTGGTGCGGCACGGCGGTGCTGGGTATCGGTGCGAGCCTGTGGGCGTTCTGGCTCACTTACGACGACGCCCGCGACCGAGCCGCGAGTGAGCGGGAGATCGCAGCGGCGTGCGGCGGGCTGGTCTCCGGCGAGGACGTGATGAACCTGCGTGGCGGGATGGTCAGGGCGAAGCCCGACGACCTGCGGCTGGATCCGGAAAGCCGCCTCCCGGGACTCTGCCGCATCTACCGGGTCCCGGAGCCGGGCCATACGGACGAGCTCTTCACGCTCCTCGTACGGACGTCCTCCGACGGCCAGCCGCTGCACTACGTGGGCGATGACGTGGCCACAGAGCCGTTCGACTACCGCCTGCACGAGAAGGACGTGACCCGTCAGGCCGACCACCCGGAGGGCCGGCCCCTGGGCGACGGCTCCCTCGGCAACTACGGCGACGACTTCGTCACGGTCCGGGCCGAGTGTACGAACGGGACGTCCGACGGCGACATCCCGCAGCTGCTGAGGGTCACGGCACGCGCCCAGTACGACGAGGTGAGCGATGGCGACCGCTCCCGCCTGGCCGCCATCGCACACCGGGCGACGGCACGGGCCGCTGCCGAGATCGGCTGCGAGACCCGCCTCCACGACCTTCCGGCGACCCTCGCTCCCGTGGGCGCGACCCTGCAGGCGGCGGACACGGCGGACGCCTCCTGCGCCTGGTACGACCGGTACATCGCGCGCACGGGGCAGGGCAGGCTCCCCGACCGCATGATGGAGGTCCCCACCACGCCCCGCAGCGCGGAGGAACCCTGCCTGCTGGCCATGAGCCCCGACCGTGTCCGCACGGTGCGGTGGAGCGGTCCGGAAGATGCACAGAAGTACGGCGACAGCGCGCTGACGCACTCGCCCTGGTGGATGCGGACGGTTTCGTACTTCGGTCCGGACACCGCCTCGGTCGGCTACGACGACATCCTGGACGGCGACCGTTACCTCAAGCCCGGAACCGCGGGGGGCCACGAGGGCGGCGGGATCCTGTGGGCCTCCTCGACCTGCGACGGCCAGCCCGCGGTGCACACCCTCACCATCAGCTACACGTACGACGGCGTCATCGGCGACCGGATGCAGGACGTCTTCCGGGCGTACGTCGACGACATCACCGAGCGGCGTGGGTGCACGGACATGAGGTTCCCTGCCGGCGAGGACTACGACTGGGACTGAGCCACGAGCTAGTGCCGCGGCAGGCAACGTTTGCCCGTCAAGGAGCGGCGTCCGGTGCGTGCTCTCGGCGTGCCGGCCGGAAGCCCTCGTACTGGATGTACTTGGGCTTTCGGCCGGTGCGGCGAGAGTGCGTGCCGGGCGTCGCGACGGGGCGAACGTTGCCTGTCGCGGCACTAGGCACCGTTCGGCACCAGGGCTGTCAGCAGGGCCGTCGCCAGGGGTGACAGGACACTCAGGGCGGTGATCGGATTTCGGAACAGTGGTGCGTCCACGTGGAGTTGGGCCTCCATGCGGGCCCGTTCCGCGAGCTGAGCCTCGTCGAGCAGTCCCGAGGCGGGTGCCGGTACCGCGCGATCGATGAGGGAGAACGCCCGCGCCCGCCATGTGAGGAGCGGCGGGAGAAGCATCGCAGCCAGGACGGCGGCGAAGAACGCGCCGTATCCCAGGACGAGGAGCGGCGGGAAGTCGGACGGCTCGACGGCCCCCGAGTTGATGAGCGATACGCGCAGGGCCCCCGTGTTGAAGACCGAGGTCGACACGATCAGCGCGAGCGCGAGTCCGCTGCTCTCGACGACCTTCCAGACGGCGAGAACGTCGCGGACAGCTGCCGCGCCGTCCTCCAGGTCCTCCGGGCTCGCAGAACTCTCCGGGTCCTCGGGGCGCTGCGGAACCCCGGCCTTCCGGAGCCGCTCCTGCGCCAGCCAAACGGCCAGCGCCCAGGGCGCACCTGCGCACGTGCCGACCAGCGTGAGCACGCTCATCAGCGCCGGGGCATGGTGGATCGGCACCTCGTAGGAGTTACCGCTGGTGATACCGCGGAGGGTCACGGTGGCGGCCGCCATGAGCACGGCGTACGAAACGATCGAGGCCGTCCACCAGCCGCGCCCGCAGGGCCACGACCGGGACAGGGCCCGGGTCGTGGTGATACCCCGGCCGAACAGGGCGATCCACACCGTGACGGAGAAGGCGACCATGGCCGCCCACAGTCGGAAGGCGCCGCCGACGAAGGTGTCGTCGGCCGAGTTGACTTCGGCGAACAACACCAGCGCATGGAAGACGAAGGCCGCGCAGAGCACGAACACCAGGGCGCGCGCCGCCGCGGAATCCCACCAGCGGCGCACGCCGTCACTGATCGCCACCCTCGCCCCCCCGGTGGTGCCGTCGCCCATGGACGCCCCGATTGTGCAGGTTGCGAGGCGGTGGGGAAAGCCTGGGGAAACAGGGCCTAACTCGCGAACCGGAACGTCGACGTGATCGCGTCGAAGATGTCGAAGAAGGAGTCCGCGAGGTCGAGGACCTGGCTACTGCCCGCCACCAGCGCCACCTTGCCCTCCTGGCCGGGGACGGGGATGTACGTCTGCATCAGCACGGCCCGGATGGTGCGGTTCAGGGCGTCGTCGGGTATGGCCACGTCCTCGATGCCGTACGTCCGGGCCGCCGGTCCCACGCCCGGGATGTCGACCGTCGTCACCTTCCGCCAGGAGTCGCCGTCCTTCTTGGCCTCCTTCACCGACAGCCCGGCCGCGATGGCGCCTGGGTCGGTCGACAGCGGCTCGCCGTCACGGGTGCGGCCACCGACGAGTGACACCGTCACCGAACCGGTGATCGGCGTCTCGCCGCCGAAGCTCTCCGCCATGCAACCGCATTACAGCGCACCAGACTTCCAGGCGTCCGTGGCCGCCTTCCGCAGGAAGGCGAGGTAGGTGTCGCGGTACTTGGCCAACTCCGGGTGCTGTTCCACCCGCTCGTTCACCATCCGCCGGATCGAGTCGTCCCGCGACTCCGGCCGCACGTCGAACTCCCACCACGACTCCGGCACCTTGATCCGGAAACCGCCCCGCTCGACGGTCAGCGTCTCCATGTAGCGGGCCATGACGCCGGCTCCCCCGTTCACTCGATCACCTGCGCCGACATCGTCCCGCTGCGCTGCGCGCCTGACCGTACGGCCCCTAGAGCAATGAGTGTGCGCCCGTCAACTCCTCCCCGAAGTCGATCTCGGAGTAGCGGCGGGTCAGTCCGGCGCCGGTGCCGCTGATGGTGGTCGAGCCGCTGGTGACGGGGCCGGTCGTGGAGCCGCGGGCGATCCACACCAGTCCGTCGGAGTTCTCGCAAGCCTCATGGGCTGCCCGACCGCGAAATGCCCTGTGCGACCTGGTTCGCGACATCCAGGATTCCCCGGCCGAAGGCCGTCGGAGCGATCAGCACCCCGAACACCAGCACAATGGCCACGGTCACCCACTGGTCGGACCGACTTCGGGCCTGCACACGTCGGCGCACACGCAGGACGATGATGACAGCCAACAGAACCGCCAAGTCGATCGTCAGCAACACCCGGCCAGTCCCTCCGTCAGGCAAGAACGTCCCGGCCTTCTTGTTTAGCCCGAACTACCCACGGCGACGCATTGATTACCAATGGCTGGCGACAAAGCGATTCTCTAGGGCTGATTTTCGGGTCTTGAGTAGCGGTCCCTCCCGTCCTCCGTCGCCGCACCGGCAGGGACCAGCCTGTCACTGCACGCCGGCCGACGGCTCCGCAGGGATCAGGCGAGGGGACCCTCGGACGCGTACGACACGAAGGCCGACCAGGCCGCCGGGGCGAGGGCGAGCCGGGGGCCGTCTTCACTGTTCTTGGAGTCGCGGACGTGGATGGTGCCGGGGGTCGTGCCGACCTCGACACAGGAGTCGCCTTCGCTGCTGCTGCTGTAGCTGCTCTTGAACCACGCCAGCTCGGACGCGTCCCCGGCCGAGGCGTTGCGGATCATCTTTCCCCCAGCAGTTGCTCGATAAAGACCCTCGACTCCCGTGGCGTGAGAGCCTGAGCCCGGATGATGCCATACCGGAGTTCAAGGATACGGAGCTGCTTCGGCTCTGCGACCGGTCGGCCGTTGGCCATGGCCGGCGAGCGTCCCACGGCCGAGCCATCAGCGAACTTCAGCACCTCGATACCACCGGCCAGTCCGGCGTGCTCCTCGCGATCCATCGGCATCACCTGCAGCTCGACATTCCGCAACTGCCCCATCTCCAGCAGATGTTCCAGCTGCCGGCGCAACGCGGCCATTCCGCCGAGCGGACGCCGAAGCGTCCACTCCTCCAGGACGAAGCTGAGTTCGGGCACGGGGTCCCGTTCGAAGACGGCTTTGCGTGCCACGCGCGCTGCGATGAACCGCTCGACCTCGTCCTCGGTGTACGCAGGGCGCCGCATCAGAAGGAGCCCGCGTGCGTACTCCGGCGTCTGCAGCAGCCCGTGGATGTTCAGAGGGTCGTAGAGCTGAAGCTCGACCGCCTTGGCCTCCAACTGCGCCAGGTCACGCACGTTCTTCGGATATCGGACCTTCTTGACGTCCTCCTTCATGGCGGCGATGAGACCACCCGCCCCCAACACCTCATCCGCCCTGTCCAGAAACTCCGGCCGAGGAATCCGCTTCCCACCCTCGATCTTGTAGACCATGTCCTCGCCGTACCCCACCGCCTTCCCGAACTCCGCGGCCCGCATCCCCACCGCCTCGCGCCGCAGCTTCAGCTGCCGCCCGACCGTGGCGACGACCGCGACTCCCCAGTCGTCGTCCGGGTCCACCTCCCAACCCGGCTCGTCCGCCTCGGTCTTGAGCCGCCCCGCGTCCACTTCCACCGTCATCCCGGCGCCCCTCCGTCGTACCGCGTCGTACCGCCACGCCCCTACCCGTACGCACCGCCCCGACAGCCCGGACACCACCGGACAACCGACGGACAGTCACCGTACGCAACGGCGTAGTCACTGTTCACGGTAAGCACAGCTCGCCACGCTGAGTGACGTGAATCAAGAAACCGCCGAGGCCGAGGCCCAACTCGACTGCCCCATCCGCAACTTCAGCGTCTCGCTGTCCCCCACCCCACGCGCGGCCCGCCTCGCGCGCCTACTGACGGTCGAGCAACTCCGCTCGTGGGGGCTCCCGTTGAACTCTGCGGAGCTCATCGTGGCCGAGCTGGCGGCGAACGCGGTGACCCATGGGCGCGTACCGGGACGGGACTTCCGACTCACCCTCTACGTCGTCGGCGACACCCTCCGCATCGAGGTCACCGACACCCGCGGTGACCAGCTCCCTCGGCCGGCCACACCACAAGGCGAGTCCGGCCGCGGCCTCCTCCTCGTCGACGCACTCGCCGACCGCTGGGGAGTGGCCGAGGGCCCGACCCCACGCAAGACGGTCTGGGCCGAAGTACGCCTCTCACCGAAGCCCGCCCCCTCATGCTCCGGTGCCCCCGGCGCCTTTCCCCAAGGAACATGAGGGAGAAAGGAACCCCACCAAGCCCCATCCCTCCCGCCCACCGCGCAAACTCACTCAGCCGAGTGAACATCACCAACTCGGCTGGATTCGGGGCCGGTTGTCTCCCCTACGCTCAGCGCAACACAACCGCAGACATGCGACGGCCCCCGCCGGGACTGCCATCCCAGTGCGAGGGCCTGACCACCGAGGAAGAAGAGGACTTCCCGATGGATACGCAGAACCCTAGCGTGCCCGCGCACGCCCAGTCCGGCGTAGCCGGCAACAGGCACCCGAACCGGCACACCCACTCCGGCGGCCTCACCCACGACAACACCCGGCACACCTCCCACTTCACGGTGATCGGCAACCACCTCGCCCAGCACCGCGAGCTCTCGCTGGTTGCCATGGGGCTCGCCCTGCACATCCAGTCGCTGCCCGCGGGCGCCCGCGTCGACATCAAAACCCTCGCCGCCCGCTTCCCCGAAGGCGCCACCCGCATCGCCGCCGCCCTGCGCGAACTGGAGGCCCACGGCTACCTGCGCCGCCCGCGCGAACGTATCCCCGGCGGCCGCATCGTCACCCGAACGATCTCCTGCAACCAGCCCGGCAGCCGCCGGACCCCCGCCCCCGGCCCAACGCGCCCTGCCGCACACAAGTCCCCGACCCGCCGCAAGGCCCTTCCCGCCCCGCCGTACCCCAGCCGATCGCCCCTCGCCCACTCTCCTCCAAAGCGCCACCGACCTCCTCACCGGCCTCCGCCGCCACGACCCCCGCCTGCTCCTCTCCACCTGCGACACCGCCCACCTCGCCCCGGGCGTCGCCGCCTGGCTGGAACGCGACGTCAGCCCCGCCGCCGTACGCCGTGCCCTGACCGCAGAGCTCCCACCCGAGGGCCCACGACGCCCGGCCGCCCTCCTGGCCCACCGTCTCACCGCGCACCTACCGCTCCCGCCTCCGTTCCGCGCAGCCGCCCCACCGCCGGAAGCCGTACGCCATCCCCTCCAGACCTGCGACGGCTGCGACCGCGCCTTCCGCGCCCCCGCACCAGGTCGCTGCCGCGATTGCCGAACCGACCTCACGGAGGCCACCTAGCATGAGAGCGACGATTCTTGCCCCTGGGCACAGACGACGAGGAGCGAGCGCCATGACCGTCGCCCCGGACAACGCGCAGCAGGGCGCCTCCCACCTGTACCGGGCCATGCGGGACGTCATTCAGTCCATGGACGACACTCTTCCGGGCAAATTCGAGATCACCAAGGAAGGGATCGTTCACGACATGATGTCGCCCGTGAAGCAGCACGAACTCACCGCGCTGCGCATCCGGAAACGCCTTGAGAAGGTCATGCCGGAGGAGTTCGTGGCGCACACGGGGACCCCGGACGTGGAGGAAGAACCCGAAGGCATCATGCGCCACCCCGACGTGATGGTGATCGCCGAGACGGACATGGAAGGAGACGGGTCCTTCGACCCCCGCACCCTCCTCGCTGCCATCGAGATCGTGTCCCGCTCCAACCCCGACAACGACTGGGTCGGCAAGGTCCGCGACTACCCGCTGATCGGCATCCCCGTCTACGCCGTCTTCGACCCCCGCACCGGCACCGGCGCCGTCCTCACCGACATCCACGCCACCCCCGACGGCCCCCGCTACGCCACCCGCAAGGACTTCGTCTACGGCGAGGACGTCACCATCGCCGACTGGACGATCCCGACGGACGACCTGCCGCGTTACCCGCCCGCGTAAGCCGAATCGCCGGATACGAGGGTCACGCCGCCCGCTGGAAACTCCGCAGCCGTACGAACGACGAGTCCAGCCCCCGCTTCAGCGCCCGCGCCACCGGCCGTTCCACGAACCGGTGCACCAGCCAGCTCAGCACCAGGAACCCGGCGATCAGGACGGCGACCAGGAGCCGGGGGTCCATCGTGTCCCGGAGTCGGTTGATGAGGACCGCACCGGCGACGTAGTGCGTGAGATAGAGGGGGTACGTCAGATAGCCCGCGGTCACCAGCCACTTCCAGCGGATGCGGTCGGTGTATCCCAGCGCCACGGCCACCATGACCAGCATGAAGACCGTGAAGATGACGACCGCGCCCCGCCAGCTGCTCACCTGCTCGTACGCCACCCGTTCCCCCAGCTCCAGCTGGCCCATGAGCCACGCCATCGCGAGGATCCCCCACAGCAGGAGGTCCTGGCCGAAGCGGTACATGAGGTAGAGGGCGAGGCCGGCGATGAAGTACCAGGCGGCGCTCGGGTCGGCGACCAGCACCATCAGGGGGAACTTGGAGATCGGCGCGAGCATCGCCGCCGCGCCCCAGATGCAGCAGAAGACCACGACCCGGCGGTACGTCAGGCCCATGGCCACGACGACGAGGAACAGCAGGTAGAAGCGGAGCTCCGACCAGAGGGTCCAGTACACGGGGTCGACGTTCGGCACGTCGGAACCCGCCTGCAGCATCGTCAGGTTGAACAGAACCTCCCGCAGCGGCAACCGCTCCATCACCCCCGGCAGCAGCACCAGCGCAGCCGTGGTGAACAGGACGCCGAACCAGTACGCCGGGTAGAGGCGGATCACCCGCGACACGAAGAAGTCCCGCGGCGTACGGCCCCAGCACGACATACAGATCACGAAGCCGCTGATCACGAAGAAGATCTCGACGCCGATCCAGCCGAAGGAGGCGACCCGGAACACCGTCGGCATGATGTCCGACACCGACCGGTCCCAGATGATGTTGCCCGGCTCATTGGCCCGGCGCGTGCCGACGAAGTGGTGCAGGACGACCATCAGGGCGGCGGCCAGGCGGATGCCGTCGATGACGTACAGCCGCGGGCGGGACCGGGCGGCGCGCGAGGGGCCCGGCTTCGGTGTACCCAGCGGCTGGGCCGGCGGCTGCGACGGACGGTCGGCCACCGCGACCGGCATCGGTATCGACAATCCGCTGCGCACACCCTGCATCAAGAGACCTAGCCATCCTCGGGAGAGACTCGGGGCCCGACGGCCACTGGACCACGGTTCACGCTACGGCCGCGCCTTTCCGCCCCACCGGGACAGAAAAGAACAATCTCCCCGCGCACACAGGGAAGTTGCCGGAACTCTCGCCAATCCGCCGCACAAGGTTCGATTAGGTTTCACCCACCGCCTGCACAACCCTCCGAATGTTCGAGCGGCGATCACCGCATCCACGAAGCCGCCCAAGGGTGCCCGTACAGCAAAAGGGGCCCGCACGACCGAAGTCGTACGGGCCCCTTCAGGCCTTTTCAGGTCAGGCGACCCTCAAGCAAGCGGAACTTACTTGACGATCTTGGTGACCTGGCCGGCGCCCACGGTCCGACCACCCTCACGGATGGCGAACTTCAGGCCCTCCTCCATGGCGACCGGCTGGATGAGCTCGACCTTCATCTCGGTGTTGTCGCCCGGCATGACCATCTCGGTGCCCTCGGGGAGGTGCACGACACCGGTCACGTCAGTCGTACGGAAGTAGAACTGCGGGCGGTAGTTGTTGAAGAACGGGGTGTGGCGGCCACCCTCGTCCTTCGACAGGATGTAGGCCTGGGCCTCGAACTCGGTGTGCGGGGTGACAGAGCCCGGCTTGATGATGCACTGGCCGCGCTCGACGTCCTCGCGCTTGATGCCACGAAGCAGCAGACCGACGTTCTCACCGGCCTGGCCCTCGTCGAGCAGCTTGCGGAACATCTCGATGCCGGTGACCGTGGTCGAGGTCTTCTCCGGCTTGATGCCGATGATGTCGACGTTCTCGTTGACCTTGAGGACACCACGCTCGATACGGCCGGTGACGACCGTACCGCGACCGGTGATCGTGAAGACGTCCTCGATCGGCATCAGGAACGGCTTGTCGACGTCACGCTCGGGCTGCGGGATGGACTCGTCGACAGCCTTCATCAGGTTGAGGACGGAGTCGACCCACTCCTGCTCGCCCTCCAGGGCCTTCAGAGCGGAGACACGGACGACCGGAAGGTCGTCGCCCGGGAACTCGTACTCGGAGAGGAGCTCGCGGACCTCGAGCTCGACGAGCTCCATGATCTCCTCGTCGTCCACCATGTCGGCCTTGTTCAGGGCGACGACGATGTACGGAACGCCGACCTGGCGGGCCAGGAGCACGTGCTCCTTGGTCTGCGGCATCGGGCCGTCGGTGGCGGCGACCACGAGGATCGCGCCGTCCATCTGCGCGGCACCGGTGATCATGTTCTTGATGTAGTCCGCGTGACCCGGGCAGTCGACGTGGGCGTAGTGACGCGCCTCGGTCTGGTACTCGACGTGCGCGATGGAGATGGTGATACCACGCTGACGCTCTTCCGGCGCCTTGTCGATGTTGTCGAACGGGGTGGCCTCGTTCAGGTCCGGGTACGCGTCGTGCAGCACCTTGGTAATGGCCGCCGTGAGGGTGGTCTTACCGTGGTCGATGTGACCGATGGTGCCGATGTTGACGTGCGGCTTAGTCCGCTCGAACTTCGCCTTCGCCACTGGGGTCCTCCTGTGGAGTGGTTCTGTACGCCTTACTTCATCGGCGCCAGGTGATCTTTGCTGTTAAATCCCGGGCCCCGGGGCATTCACCCGAGAATGCGGGGGAATGCCCCGTGAGGCACCGGAGTCAAGCCTACGGCGTGTAAGCGGAGTGCGTTACTCGCCCTTGGCCTTCGCGATGATCTCCTCGGCGACGTTCCGCGGAACCTCGGCGTAGGAGTCGAACTGCATCGAGTAGCTTGCGCGACCCGACGTCTTGCTGCGGAGGTCTCCGACGTAGCCGAACATCTCCGACAGGGGCACGAGGCCCTTCACGACGCGGGCACCGGCCCGCTCCTCCATGGCCTGGATCTGGCCACGGCGGGAGTTGATGTCGCCGATGACGTCACCCATGTAGTCCTCGGGCGTGGTGACCTCGACGGCCATCATCGGCTCGAGCAGCACGGGGCTGGCCTTGCGCGCGGCCTCCTTGAAGGCCTGCGAACCGGCGATCTTGAACGCGAGCTCGGAGGAGTCGACCTCGTGGTAGGCACCGTCGAGCAGCGTCACGCGCACACCGGTCATCTCGTAACCGGCGAGGATGCCGAACTGCATGGCCTCCTGCGAACCGGCGTCGACCGAGGGGATGTACTCCTTCGGGACGCGGCCACCGGTCACCTTGTTGACGAACTCGTACGAGGCGTCGCCGCCCTCGATCGGCTCGATCGCGATGATGACGCGAGCGAACTGGCCGGTACCACCCGTCTGCTTCTTGTGGGTGTACTCGACCTTCTCGACCGCCTTGCGGATGGTCTCGCGGTACGCGACCTGCGGCTTGCCGACGTTGGCCTCGACCTTGAACTCACGGCGCATACGGTCGACCAGCACCTCGAGGTGCAGCTCGCCCATACCGCCGATGATGGTCTGGCCGGTCTCCTCGTCCGAGTGGACCTGGAAGGACGGGTCCTCCTCGGCCAGGCGCTGGATCGCGACGCCCAGCTTCTCCTGGTCGCCCTTCGACTTGGGCTCGATGGCGACCTGGATGACCGGCGCCGGGAAGTCCATGGACTCCAGGATCACCGGGTTCTTGTCGTCCGACAGCGTCTCACCGGTGGTGGTCTGCTTCAGACCCATGACGGCGACGATGTCGCCGGCGCCCACCGACTCGATCTCCTCACGCTTGTTGGCGTGCATGCGGTAGATCTTGCCGATGCGCTCCTTGCGGCCCTTCACAGAGTTCAGCACCTGGGTGCCGGACTCCAGACGGCCGGAGTACACGCGGACGAAGGTGAGCTTGCCGAGGTGCGGGTCGCTCATGATCTTGAACGCCAGCGCCGACAGCGGCTCCTCGTCGGAGGGCTTGCGCTTGACGACCGTCTCCGGGTCCTTGACGTCGTGGCCCTCGATGGCCTCGATGTCGACCGGGGACGGCAGGTAGCGCACGACCGCGTCGAGCAGGGGCTGGACGCCCTTGTTCTTGAACGCGGTACCGCAGAACACCGGGGTGACCGTGGTGCCCTGGCCCTTGCCGGACGCGATGGTGATACGACGGATCGCCGCGTACAGCTGCTCCACGGAGGGCTCCTCGCCCTCCAGGTACAGCTCCATCAGCTCCTCGTCGTTCTCGGCGACGGCCTCGAGCAGCTTGCCGCGCCACTCCTCGGCGGCCTCGGTGTGCGTGGCCGGGATGTCGACGGTGTCGTACATCTCGCCCTTGGTCGCCTCGGCCGACCAGACCAGGGCCTTCATCGTCACGAGGTCGACGACGCCCTTGAAGTCCGCCTCCGCACCGATCGGCAGCTGCATGACCAGCGGCTGCGCGCCCAGGCGGTCGGAGATCATGTCGACGCAGCGGTGGAACTCGGCACCGGTGCGGTCGAGCTTGTTGACGAAGCAGATACGCGGAACGCCGTAGCGGTCCGCCTGACGCCACACCGTCTCGGACTGCGGCTCCACGCCGGCGACGCCGTCGAACACCGTCACGGCACCGTCGAGCACGCGGAGCGAACGCTCCACCTCGACGGTGAAGTCGACGTGGCCCGGGGTGTCGATGATGTTGATGGTGTGGTCGACGTCTTCCAGCGGCCAGTGACAGGTAGTGGCAGCAGAGGTGATCGTGATGCCACGCTCCTGCTCCTGCTCCATCCAGTCCATGGTGGCAGCGCCGTCGTGGACCTCACCGATCTTGTACGAGACACCGGTGTAGAACAGGATCCGCTCGGTGGTGGTCGTCTTGCCCGCGTCGATGTGGGCCATGATCCCGATGTTGCGGACCTTGGCCAGGTCAAGTGAAGTGGTAGCCATAAGGCTTCAGTCTTCTCTCGGTCTCGATGTGGGTAGCGACTACCAGCGGTAGTGCGCGAAGGCCTTGTTGGACTCGGCCATCTTGTGCGTGTCCTCGCGCTTCTTCACAGCGGCACCGAGGCCGTTGCTGGCGTCGAGGAGCTCGTTGAGCAGACGCTCGGTCATGGTCTTCTCGCGACGGGCGCGGGAGTAACCGACCAGCCAGCGCAGCGCCAGGGTGTTGGCACGGCCGGGCTTGACCTCGACCGGGACCTGGTAGGTGGCGCCACCGACACGGCGGGACTTGACCTCGAGGGTCGGCTTGATGTTCTCGAGAGCGCGCTTGAGCGTGATGACCGGGTCGTTGCCGGTCTTCTCGCGCAGGCCCTCCATGGCGCCGTAAACGATGCGCTCGGCAGTCGAGCGCTTTCCGTTCAGCAGCACCTTGTTGATCAGGGAGGTCACCAGAGGGGAGCCGTAGACCGGGTCGATGATGACCGGGCGCTTCGGGGCGGGGCCCTTACGAGGCATTCTTACTTCTCCTTCTTGGCGCCGTAGCGGCTGCGGGCCTGCTTGCGGTTCTTGACACCCTGGGTGTCGAGCGAACCGCGGATGATCTTGTAGCGAACACCCGGCAGGTCCTTCACACGGCCACCACGCACGAGCACGATGGAGTGCTCCTGCAGGTTGTGTCCCTCACCCGGAATGTAAGCGGTGACCTCGATCCCGCTGGTCAGACGCACACGCGCGACCTTACGCAGGGCCGAGTTCGGCTTCTTCGGGGTGGTCGTGAACACACGCGTGCAGACGCCGCGACGCTGAGGGGAACCCTCGAGTGCGGGCGTCTTGTTCTTCTCGACCTTGTCCTGCCGGCCCTTACGGACCAGCTGCTGGATCGTAGGCACTACTTCTCCGGTTTCTGTGTGCCGATGGGTACAGCTAACCTGGAACGTCGCCGACCCACGCGGTCGGGTGTGTCGAATCCCGCGGCACTCCCGCCGCTAGGCAGAAAGAGGCGCAGATTACGGTGGCCGTTCTCGGCCCCCGGTGCGGTCTGAAGGCACGCACGAGAGCCAGGGCACACCCCAGGCACAAGGTCTGAGCGTACCTACCTCATTCGCTGTGGTCAAAACAAATGGGCGTCGCCCACCTCGCCGTGCGAGGTATGTCAAGCCCCAGTACCCTCGGTGATCTTCGAATCGACGACTCCCGCATCTCCGGGCACCCTCTCGTGGTCTTCGGCCAGGCGTCGTCCGGCGGTGTCACCACGCGGCAAGCGTCACCGCCAGCACCAGGGCCAGGACGAGCGCCCAGCCCGCCGTGGACAGCCAGCCGAACACCAGACCGGTCAGCGCCAGCCAGTCACCGCCCTCCCCCGTGCGCCGGATCTCGGCACGTGCCGAGTGCCCCAGAATCACCGCGGGGATGCCGGTGAGACCGACGGTCACCAGACACAGGGCCCCGCAGATCGCGGACCCGACCGCCTTCACGTTCGTCCGCGCCGGCGGCACGGGCGCGAACGTCCGCGGCACGGGCGGGCCGGCCGTGAGATGCGGTACGGGCCCCTGCGGCAGGTCGGCGACCAGCAGCGCCAGCTCCCCCACCGTACGGGCCGCATACGCCCGCGCAACCCGCTTCTCGAACTCGGCATGCTCCAGCCGCCCCTCCCCGAAGCCGGCTCTGAGCACATCCACGGCGCGCTCACGGTCGGCGTGCGAGGCGAGCATCGACGGGGCGCTGGGCTGCCCCCAGGGTTGCCATGCGGGATACGACACCGCCAACCACCTCCCGGGACGGCGGGGGTCTCCTCCATGATGCGCCGAAGGGCGGCCTCCCGCGTAACGGGGAGACCGCCCTTCAGTGCGTCAAGCGGACGCTCGCTTACTGGTTGTACGGACCGTAGTCGTAGTCCTCCAGCGGAACGGCCTGGCCGGAGCCCGTGCCGAACGGCGAGTAGTCGATGTCGTCGTAGCCGACGGCCGAGTACATCGCGGCCTTGGCCTCCTCGGTCGGCTCCACCCGGATGTTGCGGTAGCGGGACAGGCCCGTACCGGCCGGGATGAGCTTACCGATGATGACGTTCTCCTTGAGGCCGATCAGGGAGTCGGACTTGGCGTTGATCGCCGCGTCCGTGAGGACCCTGGTCGTCTCCTGGAAGGACGCCGCCGACAGCCACGACTCGGTCGCCAGCGAGGCCTTGGTGATACCCATCAGCTGCGGACGACCGGAGGCCGGGTGACCGCCCTCCTGGACCACACGACGGTTCTCGGTCTCGAACTTCGAGCGCTCGACCAGCTCGCCGGGCAGCAGCTCGGCGTCGCCGGACTCGATGATCGTCACACGGCGCAGCATCTGCCGGATGATGATCTCGATGTGCTTGTCGTGGATCGACACACCCTGCGAGTTGTACACCCGCTGGACCTCGCCGACCAGGTGGACCTGGACGGCACGCTGGCCCAGGATGCGCAGCACGTCGTGCGGGTTGGTGGCACCCACGGTGAGCTTCTGGCCCACCTCGACGTGCTCGCCCTCGCTGACCAGGAGTCGGGCACGCTTCGAGATCGGGTACGCCGTCTCGTCGCTGCCGTCGTCCGGGGTGACGACGATCTTCTTGGTCTTCTCGGTCTCCTCGATCCGCACGCGGCCGGTGGCCTCGGAGATCGGGGCGACACCCTTCGGGGTACGGGCCTCGAAGAGCTCGACGACACGGGGCAGACCCTGGGTGATGTCGTCACCGGCCACACCACCGGTGTGGAAGGTACGCATCGTCAGCTGGGTACCGGGCTCACCGATGGACTGGGCGGCGATGATGCCGACCGCCTCACCGATGTCGACCAGCTTGCCGGTGGCCAGCGAACGGCCGTAGCACATCGCGCAGGTGCCGACGGCGGACTCGCAGGTCAGGACCGAGCGGGTCTTGACCTCGGAGACACCGTGCCGGATCAGCTCGTCGATGAGCACGTCGCCCAGGTCGGTGCCGGCCGGGGCCAGCACCTTGCCGTCCACGACGATGTCCTCGGCGAGGCAGCGCGCGTACACGGACGTCTCGACGTTGTCCGCCTTGATCAGCGAGCCGTCGGCGCCGCGCTCGGCGATCGCCAGACGCAGACCACGGTCGGTGCCGCAGTCCTCCTCGCGGATGATGACGTCCTGGGAGACGTCGACCAGACGACGGGTGAGGTAACCCGAGTCGGCGGTACGCAGAGCGGTGTCCGCCAGACCCTTACGGGCACCGTGCGTGGAGATGAAGTACTCCAGCACGGACAGACCCTCACGGAACGACGCCTTGATGGGCCGCGGGATCGTCTCGTTCTTCGCGTTCGACACCAGACCACGCATACCGGCAATCTGACGCATCTGCATCATGTTGCCTCGTGCACCCGAGTTCACCATCATGAAGATCGGGTTGGTCTTCGGGAAGTTGTCGTTCATCGCCTCGGCGACCTCGTTGGTCGCCTTGGTCCAGATCGCGATGAGCTCCTGCGTGCGCTCGTCCTTGGTGATCAGACCGCGCTCGTACTGCTTCTGGACCTTCTCGTCCTGCGACTCGTAGCCCTTGACGATCTCCTTCTTCGCCTCGGGCACGACGACGTCGGAGATGGCGACGGTGACGCCGGAACGGGTGGCCCAGTAGAAGCCGGCCGCCTTCAGGTTGTCGAGCGTCGCCGCCACGATGACCTTCGGGTAGCGCTCGGCCAGGTCGTTGACGATCTGGGAGAGCTGCTTCTTGCCGACCTCGTAGTCGACGAACGGGTAGTCCTCGGGCAGCAGCTCATTGAAGAGCGCACGGCCCAGCGTGGTCTTCAGCGTGAAGCTGTCACCCTGCTGCCACTCCGGCTCGCCCTCCTCGCGCACCGGCGGCTCCCAGCCACGCGGCGGGATGGTGCCCACCGGGAAGCGGATGTCGACCGGCGCCTGCAGCGACAGCTCGCCGGCGTCGAACGCCATGATCGCCTCGGCGACCGAGGAGAACGGACGCTCGGCGCCCTTGATGTCGCGGCCCTCGGCGTCCGTGGTGAGGAAGTACAGACCCAGCACCATGTCCTGGGTCGGCATCGTCACCGGACGGCCGTCGGCCGGCTTGAGGATGTTGTTCGAGGACAGCATCAGGATGCGGGCCTCGGCCTGCGCCTCCGCGGACAGCGGCAGGTGCACGGCCATCTGGTCACCGTCGAAGTCCGCGTTGAACGCGGTGCAGACGAGCGGGTGGATCTGGATGGCCTTGCCCTCGACCAGCTGCGGCTCGAAGGCCTGGATGCCGAGGCGGTGCAGGGTGGGCGCACGGTTCAGCAGAACCGGGTGCTCCGCGATGACCTCTTCCAGCACGTCGTACACGACCGTGCGGCCGCGCTCGACCATGCGCTTGGCGCTCTTGATGTTCTGCGCGTGGTTCAGGTCGACCAGGCGCTTCATCACGAACGGCTTGAAGAGCTCCAGCGCCATCGCCTTCGGCAGACCGCACTGGTGCAGCTTGAGCTGCGGACCGACGACGATCACGGAACGCGCGGAGTAGTCCACACGCTTGCCGAGCAGGTTCTGACGGAAACGACCCTGCTTACCCTTCAGCATGTCGCTGAGGGACTTCAGCGGGCGGTTGCCCGGACCGGTGACCGGACGGCCACGACGGCCGTTGTCGAACAGTGCGTCGACGGCCTCCTGGAGCATGCGCTTCTCGTTGTTCACGATGATCTCGGGCGCGCCGAGGTCGAGAAGCCGCTTCAGTCGGTTGTTCCGGTTGATCACACGGCGGTACAGGTCGTTCAGGTCGGAGGTCGCGAAGCGGCCACCGTCCAGCTGCACCATCGGGCGGAGGTCCGGCGGGATGACCGGGACGCAGTCCAGGACCATGCCCTTGGGGCTGTTGGAGGTCTGCAGGAACGCGGACACGACCTTCAGCCGCTTCAGCGCACGGGTCTTCTTCTGGCCCTTGCCGGTGCGGATGATCTCGCGGAGGCGCTCGGCCTCCTCGTCCAGGTCGAAGGACTCCAGGCGCTTCTGCAGCGCCGCGGCACCCATCGAACCGTCGAAGTACGTGCCGAAACGGTCACGCAGCTCGCGGTAGAGCAGCTCGTCGCCCTCGAGGTCCTGGACCTTGAGGTTCTTGAACCGGTTCCACACCTCGTCGAGGCGGTCGATCTCGCGCTGCGCACGGTCGCGCAGCTGCTTCATCTCACGCTCGGCACCCTCGCGCACCTTGCGGCGCACATCGGCCTTGGCACCCTCGGCCTCCAGCTCGGCCAGGTCGGCCTCGAGCTTCTTGGCGCGGGTCTCCAGGTCGGCGTCGCGGCGCTGCTCGATCTGCTGGCGCTCGACGGAGACGTGGGCCTCCAGCGAGGGCAGGTCGCGGGTGCGGCGCTCCTCGTCGACGTACGTGATCATGTACGCCGCGAAGTAGATGACCTTCTCCAGGTCCTTCGGGGCGAGGTCGAGCAGGTAGCCCAGCCGCGACGGAACGCCCTTGAAGTACCAGATGTGCGTGACGGGAGCGGCCAGCTCGATGTGGCCCATCCGCTCACGGCGCACCTTGGCGCGCGTGACCTCGACGCCACAGCGCTCACAGATGATGCCCTTGAAGCGCACGCGCTTGTACTTGCCGCAGTAGCACTCCCAGTCCCGGGTCGGACCGAAGATCTTCTCGCAGAAGAGTCCGTCCTTTTCGGGCTTGAGGGTGCGGTAGTTGATGGTCTCGGGCTTCTTGACCTCGCCGTGGCTCCACTGACGGATGTCGTCAGCGGTGGCCAGGCCGATCCGGAGCTCGTCGAAGAAGTTGACGTCGAGCACTATGCGTCAATCCCTCTCAGGGTCGTAAGTCATTGGGTCTGATACGGGGGTCCTGGGGCCGGCCGGGGCTTTGTGAGCCCCGGCCGGACTCCCGTCAGACCTCTTCGACGCTGCTCGGCTCACGCCGGGACAGGTCGATGCCGAGCTCCTCCGCAGCGCGGAAGACGTCCTCGTCGGTGTCACGCATCTCGATGGACATACCGTCGCTGGACAGCACCTCCACGTTCAGGCAGAGAGACTGCATCTCCTTGATGAGCACCTTGAAGGACTCGGGGATGCCGGGCTCGGGGATGTTCTCGCCCTTGACGATGGCCTCGTAGACCTTCACGCGACCGGTCACGTCGTCGGACTTGATGGTCAGCAGCTCCTGGAGGGCGTAGGCGGCGCCGTAGGCCTCGAGGGCCCACACCTCCATCTCGCCGAAGCGCTGGCCACCGAACTGGGCCTTACCACCCAGCGGCTGCTGGGTGATCATCGAGTACGGACCGGTCGAACGGGCGTGCAGCTTGTCGTCGACCAGGTGGTGGAGCTTCAGGATGTACATGTAGCCGACCGAGATCGGCTCCGGGAAGGGCTCACCCGAGCGGCCGTCGAACAGCGGGGCCTTGCCGGACGGGAGCACCATGCGCTCGCCGTCGCGGTTCGGGATCGTGTGCTCCAGCAGACCGGCGAGCTCGTCCTCACGCGCACCGTCGAAGACCGGGGTCGCGACGTTGGTGCCGGGAGCGACGGAGTCGGCGCCGATGACCTGCAGACGCTGGGCCCACTCGTCGGCGAGGCCGGAGACGTCCCAGCCGCGGCTGGCGAGCCATCCGAGGTGGATCTCCAGGACCTGTCCCGGGTTCATTCGGGACGGGACACCCAGCGGGTTGAGGATGATGTCGACCGGGGTGCCGTCCTCCAGGAACGGCATGTCCTCGATCGGCAGGATCTTGGAGATGACGCCCTTGTTGCCGTGGCGGCCGGCGAGCTTGTCACCGTCGGTGATCTTGCGCTTCTGCGCGACGTACACGCGCACCAGCTGGTTCACACCGGGCGGAAGCTCGTCGCCCTCCTCGCGGTCGAAGACGCGCACGCCGATGACCTTGCCGGTCTCGCCGTGCGGCACCTTCAGCGAGGTGTCACGGACCTCACGGGCCTTCTCACCGAAGATCGCGCGCAGCAGTCGCTCCTCGGGCGTCAGCTCGGTCTCACCCTTGGGCGTGACCTTGCCGACGAGGATGTCACCGGCGATGACCTCGGCACCGATACGGATGATGCCGCGCTCGTCGAGGTCGGCGAGGACCTCCTCGGAGACGTTCGGGATGTCCCGGGTGATCTCCTCGGGGCCGAGCTTGGTGTCACGGGCGTCGACCTCGTGCTCCTCGATGTGGATCGAGGAGAGGACGTCGTCCTGCACGAGGCGCTGCGACAGGATGATCGCGTCCTCGTAGTTGTGACCCTCCCACGGCATGAACGCCACGAGCAGGTTCTTGCCGAGGGCCATCTCGC
Organism: Streptomyces sp. KR55; assembly: GCF_052245645.1. NCBI lineage: Bacteria > Bacillati > Actinomycetota > Actinomycetes > Kitasatosporales > Streptomycetaceae > Streptomyces > Streptomyces sp. KR55. Next base: position 40,104 of record NZ_JBQQCE010000014.1, read on the forward strand.
CGTTCTGGGTGGCCGGACCGTCGGCGAGGACCTGGCCCTCGATGACGTGGTCGCCCTCGTTGACGATGACCTTCTGGTTGACCGAGGTGCCCTGGTTGGAGCGGGCGAACTTGGCCAGGCGGTACGTGATGTACGTGCCGTCGTCGTTGGCGGTGGTGATGTAGTCCGCGGAGACCTCCTGGACCACACCGGCCTTCTCGGCCTTGACGACGTCGCCGGCGTCGACCGCGGAGCGGTACTCCATGCCGGTGCCGACGAGCGGGGACTCCGCCTGGATCAGCGGAACGGCCTGGCGCATCATGTTCGCGCCCATGAGGGCACGGTTGGCGTCGTCGTGCTCGAGGAAGGGGATCATGGCGGTCGCGACCGACACCATCTGGCGCGGCGAGACGTCCATGTAGTCCACGTCCTCGGGAGCGACGTAGTCGACCTCGCCGCCACGGCGGCGGACCAGCACGCGGGCCTCGGCGAACCGGAGCTCGTCGGTGAGCGGCGCGTTGGCCTGGGCGATGACGAAGCGGTCCTCCTCGTCGGCGGTCAGGTAGTTCACCTCGTCGGTGACCTGGCCGTCGACGACCTTGCGGTACGGGGTCTCGACGAAACCGAACGCGTTGACCCGGCCGTAGGTGGCGAGCGAGCCGATCAGACCGATGTTCGGGCCTTCAGGGGTCTCGATCGGGCACATGCGGCCGTAGTGCGAGGGGTGCACGTCACGGACCTCGAAGCCGGCCCGCTCACGGGACAGACCACCCGGGCCGAGCGCGGACAGACGACGCTTGTGCGTCAGCCCGGACAGCGGGTTGTTCTGGTCCATGAACTGCGACAGCTGGCTGGTGCCGAAGAACTCCTTGATGGAGGCGACGACCGGCCGGATGTTGATCAGGGTCTGCGGCGTGATCGCCTCGACGTCCTGCGTGGTCATGCGCTCCCGCACGACGCGCTCCATACGCGCCAGACCCGTACGGACCTGGTTCTGGATGAGCTCGCCGACGTTGCGCAGACGACGGTTGCCGAAGTGGTCGATGTCGTCGGTCTCGACGACGATCGTCTGACCGCTGTCGCCGGTCGTCTCGGTCTCACCGGCGTGCAGCTGCACCAGGTACTTGATCGTCGCGATGATGTCTTCGACGGTCAGGATGCCCGCGTCCAGCGGGGTGTCCGTACCCAGCTTCTTGTTGACCTTGTAGCGGCCGACCTTGGCGAGGTCGTAGCGCTTGGGGTTGAAGTAGAGGTTCTCGAGCAGCGTCTGCGCGGCCTCACGCGTGGGGGGCTCGCCCGGGCGCAGCTTGCGGTAGATGTCGAGCAGCGCGTCGTCCTGGCCCTGGGTGTGGTCCTTCTCCAGGGTGGCGCGCATGGACTCGTACTCGCCGAACTCCTCGAGGATCTGCTCGGTCGTCCAGCCGAGCGCCTTGAGCAGGACGGTGACGGACTGCTTGCGCTTGCGGTCGATGCGCACACCGACCATGTCGCGCTTGTCGATCTCCATCTCCAGCCAGGCACCCCGGGACGGGATGATCTTGGCGGAGAAGATGTCCTTGTCGGACGTCTTGTCGATGCTGGAGTCGAAGTAGACACCGGGCGAACGGACCAGCTGCGACACCACGACACGCTCGGTGCCGTTGATGACGAAGGTGCCCTTGTTCGTCATGAGCGGGAAGTCGCCCATGAAGACCGTCTGGGACTTGATCTCGCCGGTCTCGTTGTTGGTGAACTCGGCGGTGACGAAGAGCGGAGCCGCGTAGGTGAAGTCACGCTCCTTGCACTCGTCGATCGAGTTCTTCGGCGGCTCGAAGCGGTGGTCGCGGAAGGTCAGCGACATCGACCCGCTGAAGTCCTCGATCGGGGAGATCTCCTCGAAGATCTCCTCGAGCCCGGACTTGGTGGGGACGTCCTGACCGGACTCCAGAGCCTCCTCGACCCGACTCTGCCAGGCGGTGTTCCCGAGCAGCCAGTCAAAGCTCTCGGTCTGCAGCGCGAGCAGGTTGGGAACCTCGAGAGGCTCCTTGATCTTTGCAAAGGAGATGCGCAGCGGGGCGGTGCTGGCGCCGTTGTTCGTATTCGCGGTCGAGGCAGTGCGCGAGGCGGCCAAGAGGGGGTCCTTCCGAGGGCTCGGACTCACTACGCGCGTACCGGCCCCTCACCGATACACAGAGACAGGTTCCCTTGATTGGCCAATCCAAATAGCCAGGTCAGGGACGGTCCGGTCGTCGGTGCTCAAGCGAGGGCATGCCCCTGGTGACGGGCAGGGGACAGCTAACAGGCAGCGCAAAGGGTCAGTGTAGCCACTCGGCACACTGATGTCCAGCGCGGGTTTTTCGGAACCCTCGTTGCCCTCGTTGTTCTCAACCCCTGCGACAAGGCGACACCCTCAACGCACGTTGATACTGCCCTCTTCGTCGTCGATCCATGCCTCGGATTCGGATCCTTGTGACGACGCGTCCTGAGAATTGCGCGCTGCGTGCAGTTCGTCAAGGCCCCCCTGGCTCAAACCGGGTGCTGCGCTCGTCACGTGCGCGCTCGGAGGCAGGACGAAGATCACCTTACCCCTCGCACCCGGGCGTGCAAGGCAGTCGCCACCCGAGCCCCCTGAACGCCGAAGAGCGACCACCCGGATGGATGATCGCTCTTCGGTGCGTTCGCGTTACAGCCCTACTGGGCTGCACTCGGCGCGCTAAGAGGTGCGGAGATACTCCGAAAGGTCTTACTTGACCTCGACGGAGGCGCCGGCGCCCTCGAGGGCCTCCTTGGCCTTGTCGGCGGCGTCCTTGGCAACCTTCTCCAGGACGGGCTTCGGGGCGCCGTCCACCAGGTCCTTGGCCTCCTTCAGGCCGAGGGAGGTCAGCTCGCGCACGACCTTGATGACCTGGATCTTCTTGTCACCGGCGCCGGTGAGGATGACGTCGAACTCGTCCTTCTCGGCCTCGGCCTCGGCGGCGGCCGGGACACCCGGGACGCCGGCCATGACGGCGGCCGGGGCGGCAGCGGTGACGTCGAACTTCTCCTCGAACGCCTTCACGAACTCGGAGAGCTCGATGAGGGTCATCTCCTCGAACTGCGCGAGCAGGTCTTCCTGGCTGAGCTTCGCCATGATGGCGGTCCTTCCACTAAATCGGCTGGTGCCGGATGTACATGTGAGGCGGGCGTACGTTGGCCCGCTACGACCCACGTCAGGCGACGCGGATCAATGCGCGAGCCGAATTACTCGGCACCGCCCTGCTCGGCCTGCTTGGCGCGAAGCGCGTCCACGGTGCGGACGAGCTTCGACGGGAGCGCCTGGAAGAGCGCGGCAGCCTGGGACTGCTTGCCCTTCATGGCACCCGCCAGCTTGGCGAGCAGAACCTCGCGGGACTCGAGGTCCGCAAGCTTCTTGATCTCGTCGGCGGAGAGGGCCTTGCCCTCGAGGACACCGCCCTTGATGACGAGATTCGGGTTGTCCTTGGCGAAGTCACGAAGACCCTTCGCCGACTCCACCGGGTCGCCGGTGATGAAGGCGACAGCCGTCGGACCAGCGAACTGGTCGTCCAGCGTCGTGATCCCGGCCTCGTTGGCCGCAATCTTGGTCAGCGTGTTCTTCACCACGGCGTACTGGGCGTTCTCACCGAGCGAACGGCGCAGCTGCTTGAGCTGAGCCACGGTGAGACCGCGGTACTCGGTCAGCACGGCGGCGTTGGAGCTGCGGAACTTGTCCGTCAGCTCGGCAACCGCGGCAGCCTTGTCGGGCCTCGCCATAGAGCCTCGGCCTCCTTCCGGGTGATTCGGACCGCGCGGACCCGAAGGAGGACTGGGGAAAACGAAACGCCCCGGCGCAGGCGCACGGGGCGTAGCTCGACCAGACGGATTCCGTACGGGCGGAACCGGTCCGGGAGCACTTCCACTGTCACCTACGCGGGTCGTCCGCAGTTCAGCGGATCCTTCGGCCACCGCGCCCTCGTACGAGCACGCGGCAACGACCAGCGGTCTTTGGCTTCTGCAGCAGAGTACGGGACCGGATCGCTGTCAAGCAAATCCGGTCGTACGACGGCGCTCGGCTCCGGAGCCGGTCAGCTCTCCCCGAGTTCCTTCATCATCTCGGCGAGGTCGAGCGTGTCCTTGGCGGGCGGGGCCTGGACGGTCACCGGCTCGTTGTAGTCGAGGAACGTCACCGTCATGTCGAGCCTGCCCTTGTCGGCGTCGCCCTGCATACGGAACTGCTTGGTGTGGTCGTCGCCGTCGACCCACATGTCCATGGTCAGCTCGTCGACGCCCATGTCCTCGTACTGCTCGAGGCTCTTCTCGCGCAGCTCGCGGGTCTTCTTGTCCTCGTCCTTGAGACTGTCCCGCATGTCCTCGAGGGTGATGGTGCCCTTGTAGTGGGTGGTCTCCACACCGTCGACGGTCTCGGTGCCGACCTTCTCGACGTCGTCGGGGCCGTTGAGGAAGGC
>NZ_JBQQCE010000140.1:0-21136 GCF_052245645.1 Streptomyces sp. KR55
CCTCGCACAGCAGATAGATCTTGGTCGACTACCTGCCATACCCGAGGTCCCGTCTCCATGCCTCCACAACACGCCGCCCCCACAGGCGATTTGACGGATCGCGTCACACGCTAACTACGCGGCATTGGGGTAGGAGGAGGGACGTGCCGTGACTCTGATCCTTACATGGAATCGAGTCTCCATTCGAACCGGGGCGGTTCAGTGTTAATTGGCACCACCCGCAGGTCGTCGCTTGGGTGAACAACGCGTCGAGCGTCGACGTCCAGGGGCCCGTGACTCCACCACCCGCCCATAGGGCCCCGGAGCCGCCGCTCAGGCCCTCCCTCCCGGTCTACTCCGGCACCGCACTCACGGCGAGTCCAGCGCTCAGAGCCGCCGGGGGCAGCGCGGCTCACGAGCGTCCGAACAGGTTGAACTCTCCCTGATCCATCGCGGAGCCCAGTCCTCTCGGAATGAGCTGGCGCACAGCATGTCGACCACTTCCGCTCAGCAGGCGCACGAAGTAACCGGGTGGGACGATGGCTGTGGTCCCGACCATCGGATGGGGAGGGAGCGGACATGGAGATCAAGCCGCAGGCAGCTGTCATCCCCAAGGACACCGACCACCTCGAACAGGGGAAGTACGGCCCCATTTTTCCCAAGACTCCGGCCTGTTACGGATTCACCATCGTGGCGAGGGTCAAGCCGGGTCGAGCCGATGCCATGCGGGAATACGGCCACGCACTGGCCAAAGCGCTGGAGCAAGATCCCCATCTTCTCGCTCCGCTGAAGCTGCACTACCTGCGATGGGTGCTCTTCGACGACGACACGCGTTTCATGTATCAGGGGATCTTCGACACCGACTTCGACAAATACACCGAGGATGCGATCGCGCTTTTTACGAAGGCCGGCGTAAACACGGCCTTCGAGAACCTCGAAGGATTTCCTGAGGATTGGCGGGCCAATCCTGAGGCCTTCGTCAGGTTCGTGCGGGAGCACCACTGTCCGAGCTTCATCGAGTACGGAGAGTATCCGTACGTGACGGCGGACGAGATCAAGAAGGCTCTGCAGGTCAAGAGCGCTCTGTCCGAGGTGCTCGACCAGATGCAGTGAGGGTGGGGCTCGGTGCTGCAATAGGAGCGGGCCATCGCAGCGCCGGAGCACCGCCACGATCGGAGACGATCGAAATGAGCGAGGTCAAGACCGCGCGCACCTACAACCAGCGGCACATTCCACGCGAGTACACACCCGGTGGGCGACGGGTGAGTATCTACGTTTCGTGGAGCTATCCGGCCGAGGCAGGCCGATTCGCGACGGAGCTGGACAACCGCTTCTCAACGATGACCGAGGTCAGGCGAGTAGCGTGGCCGGCTTACGAGGACCCCCAGTGGTCTGACCCCTATCAGTTCCAGCAAGGCATCGCCGGGTCATTGGAGCTGTTCTTCTGGGCCTGGGTGCCGTTCCAGGATTTCGTCCAGGACGCCACGGGACATCCCGTGCCGGTGTACCAGCGCATCGACCAGGCCGGCTTCCACACCCCCCTGGACGAGCGTGTACTGGCGGACACGGACGTCCTGTTCGTGTTCGGGCTGGACCACATGATCACCGAGCAGGAGGCGCAGCCAGGGGAGATCGAGGCTCTGCGGCACTTCCTGTCCCGTGAAGACGTCCGCCTGGTCCTCGGTCCCCACCACGACGTCGGAGCCTCGGACGACCTGTCGGAGCGGGACATGGAGTATCGCCACCACGGCGATCCCCTGGTGCCCCGCCAGCAGCGGTTCGCCACCTACGTCAGGGACCTGATGAAAGGCCTTGGCATACCGGTCATGAACCGCTACGGCCTGCGCCCTGCCACTAGTGAGGGCAACCAGATCGCTCCCCTGTCCACCGTTAAGGATCTGGACACCAATGGCTGGCTGGACGGGGTGACGAACTTCAACTTCCACATGCATCTGCCGCACTACGAGGTGACGACCGACGACCCGGACTCCATCCACGTCCTGGCCAGGCAGCCGATCGACACGTCCAGGCCGCATCCGTTCACCGAGGCGGGCAACACCGAGTTCAACATGTTCCTGTGGATGCCCCCGAGCGGTGACCGGGCCGGCGACGTACTGCTGGCGGACTCAACGATCTTCAGCTCCTTGTTCGGCGGTGATGACAGCCTGCGCAGTTTCTGGCGCAACCTCGTCTCGAAGTAGGACCGCAGGGAGGCGCACCGTGAGCGGGTCCACGGCAGTCAAACTGGAGCTCGACGATATTCAGCGCGGGGTCCTCAGCCCCCGGCCGACCCCCTACGCCGCGACGTATCTCCTCTTCCGTATCGACGACCGGGCCCACGGACGGGAACTGATGCGCAGGGCGAGCGCAGCGGTGACCTCTGCCGCCGACTCCGTCAGCCCGCTCGGCTCGACGTGGATCAGCGTGGCTGTCTCCTGTGCCGGCCTGGCGGCCCTCGGCGTGCCCCGCTCGTCGCTGGACACCTTCGCGTGGGAGTTCCGGCAAGGCATGGCGGCCCGTGCCAAAGCGCTCGGCGATGTCGGCGTAAGCAGCCCGGAGAACTGGGAGGCGCCGCTCGGCAGCTCCGACGTTCACGTGGTGATCACAGCAGTCGCCCCCGACCCTCTGCTCCTGGAAGCGGCCGTCGACCGGGCCCGCCCGGCCTACGACCGCCTTCCTGGTGTGACGGCCGTCTGGCGACAGGACTGCTACGCCCTGCCCACCGAAAGGGAGCATTTCGGCTACCGGGACGGCGTCAGCCACCCGGCCGTCGAAGGAAGCGGCATCCCTGGGTCGAACGAGCTGGAAGTTCCCCTCAGAGCAGGCGAGTTCGTTCTCGGCTATCCGGACGAACTCGGGGGCGTCCAGACCCCCAAGCCGGACGTCCTGGGCCGTAACGGCAGCTACGCGGTCTTCCGCAAGCTGCATCAGCAGGTCTCCGACTTCCGGCGCTACCTGAAGGACAACTCCACCGGGCCCGCCGACGAGGAACTGATCGCTGCCAAGATCATGGGTCGCTGGCGCAGCGGGGCCCCCTTGGCGCTCGCGCCGCAGCGTGACGACCCCGAACTCGGTGCCGACCCGCACCGCCGTAACACCTTCCTGTACGAGCGGAACGATCCGACGGGATTCGACACGCCCCGCGGCTGCCATATCCGACGGGCCAACCCGCGGGACGCCTCGGTGGCCGGAGAGGTACGGCTGCACCGCATGATCAGGCGCGGCGCCGTCTACGGACCGCCTCTGCCCGACGGAGCCCTGGAGGACGACGGAGTAGACCGTGGCCTGATGTTTGCTTTCATCGGCGCACACCTGGGACGCCAGTTTGAGTTCGTGCAGTCGGAATGGATCAACGACGGCGTCTTCTTCGGAGGAAACGACGCCAAAGACCCCGTCGCCGGGTCCGCAGACGGCTCTACCGGCTACACCATCCCCCGACGGCCGGTGAGACGCCGCCTGGCCGCCCTGCCCCGGTTCGTCGTCACCCGGGGCGGCGAGTACTGCTTCCTGCCGAGTGTGAGCGCCCTGCGCTGGCTCGGCGATCTTCGCGACTGACAAGGCGGCGACGGAGCGCCGTGGTGCCCTGCAAAGGTGCTCCGGAGCCCGAGGGGACGCTCGATGGAGACCCTGCATCTGGTGCTCAATGCCGTCACCGTGATCTTCATAGCTGCCACGATGTTCGCCGCCGGCCTGGGCACCACCGTCCCCGCATTGCGCGGCGTCTTCACCAACGTTCCGCTGCTGTTGTTGGCGTTGATGGCAAACATAGTGATCATTCCGTTGCTCGGCTGGGGCCTGGGCACACTGCTCGGCCTCCCCTCAGCCGCGTTCATCGCACTGATCCTGGTTGCGTCGTCCCCAGGCGGTCCCTTCGGGGCGAAACTGGCCATGGTGCAGAAGGGCGATGTGGTTGGAGGCGCGGCGATGCAAGTCCTCCTTGCCTCAATCGGCAGCATCACCTTCGCACCGACCGTCAACGGCATCCTCACCGTCGCCGATGTCGGCACCAACGTCTCTCTCGACGTGGGAGCACTGGTCCGCACCGTCGCCCTTCTTCAACTGGTGCCGTTCGCCATCGGACTGCTCCTGCGCCGCTACGCCACGGCTACCGCCCAGGCATGGCATCCCACGGCAGCCAAGGTCTCCGACATCGCCTTCCTGATCGTGCTCGTCGGCATGCTGCTGGGTAACTGGAATGATGTCGTGGCCCTCCTCGGTTCACTCACTCTCCTCGCAGGATTCCTTTTCGCCGCTGCCGCCTTCGCCGTCGGAACGCTATTGGCGACGGGACCGGCAGAGCGCCGAACCACCATGGGAGGCGTTGCCTCCGTCCGCAACGCCGGGCCCGCCCTCGCTGCAATCGGCATCGCCTTCAGCGACCAACCCGCCGTCCTGGGCGCGCTCGCCGGAATCCTGCTCAGTGGGTTGGCAGCGGCCCTGCCGATCGCCGCCATTCTCAGCGGTCGGCGAAGCGCCCCCACACCGCTCGCCGAATCGAGCGAGAAGGTCAACCCTCCGGTCGTCACTCCGGACTCATCCAGATAGGTGGCCAGGGCAGTACAGCAGACGCGCACGCGTAAGGACGAAGGCCAGCGAACCTGCCGGACGCTGTGGAGGTGTGTCGATCGGCATGTCTGGTGGCGCTGGGCAGACCGGCCCGAAGAACCACTGGAGGTCTGCCCGGTTCCGGAGCTGTTCCACTGACATCCAATGCTGACATCAACGACCACGGACGACGGCGGCAATCGGCAGTCCCGTGTGGCACCGCTGCACGAGGTGGGCCTCAACCACGCGGAGGGCGAGATCGAACTCCTGATGCGGAAGTAAGCGGCCTCCTGGCACGCATGGCCTTCCACCAGGCGTGGCTGCAGATCGAGGCGTCGTCGGTGGCAGGGCCGTACGCCACGCTCGTGGCGACAGCGCGAGCGGAAGCCGACGCCCAAATGAGCCTCGCCTGGCAGCAGCCACCCATCACGACCGACAGCGGCATGAACCTCGGCGCTGCTTACCCCCGAGATCGATCAAACGAAGCCCGGGCCACTTGCATTGAAGTGATGCGGCGCCATCTGTGACAGGGCCTCACCTGCTGCGCGGGAAAAGATCTTGATGAACGCGGGATCGCACCCTGAGAGGAGCGTCCATATTCCCTGACCAGCTCATTCCGTCGGTTCCCCACCAGACCGATGAACGGGTCTCTGCAGTGACGGAAGTCACGGCAGGGGCCCGTTTCTCGTTGTGCCGCGCGGTGTGAGGCGATGCACAGCCCGGGGACGTATGCGGTGGGCGCCGCCCGTGAGCTATCTCACGGGCGGGGCATGTCCACAGGTGAGGAGTTGTCCACAGGGTCTGACGGGATTCGGCGGCCGGTTGTACGGTCGGCACGAGTTGATGTTCGTGCGAGTCGCGGGGGAGGCGGTCGTGGTGACCGAGGTCGGGGCGCAGGAGGCGGGTTCCGGGACGGTGCGGATTCCGCGGGTGTGGGGCTTTGCCGAGTGGCCGCTCGAGAGGGTTTCGGTCTCCGGACCGGCCAAGGTGTCGCCCAAGGAGGAGGGCAAGGCCCTGCGGGAGCGGGTCCCGCGGAGTGCGCACGCCTCCCTCGACGTCGACGGCTCCCGGCCCGACGCGGTGACCGCGGTCGAGGAGTCGAGCCGTGGCCGCATCCCCGAGCTCACGCCGATACGGATCGGCAGGATGGCGGCCACCCCCTTCGCCTTCCTGCGCGGCTCGGCGGGCCTCATGGCGTACGACCTGGCCCGCACCCCCATGACCAGGATCCGCGCCCAGATCTGCGGCGACGCGCACGCGGCGAACTTCGGCCTGTACGGCGACGCCCGCGGCGGCCTGGTCATCGACCTGAACGACTTCGACGAGACGGTCGACGGCCCCTGGGAGTGGGACCTCAAGCGGCTGGCCGCCTCCCTGGTGCTGGCGGGCCGGGAGGCCGGCGCGGACGAGGACACGTGCCGGACGGCGGCGCACGACACGGTGGGCGCGTACCGCCGCACCATGCGGCTGCTCGCCAGGCTCCCGGCGCTGGACGCGTGGAACGCCATCGCGGACGAGGAGCTCGTCTCCCACACCGACGCCCATGACCTGCTCGGCACCCTGGAGCGGGTCAGCGAGAAGGCGCGGGCCAACACCAGCGGACGCTTCGCCGCCAGATCGACGGAGCCGACCGAGGACGGCGGCCGCCGCTTCGTCGACGCCCCGCCGGTGCTGCGTCGCGTCCCGGACGCGGAGGCGGCGGCCGTGGCGGCCTCTCTGGAGCAGTACCTGACGACCCTCTCCGAGGACCGCCTCCCGCTGCTGGCCCGCCATGCGGTGCACGACGTGGCGTTCCGCGTCGTCGGCACGGGCAGTGTGGGCATGCGGTCGTACGTCGTGCTGCTGCTGGACCACCGGGGCGAGGCGCTGATACTCCAGGTGAAGGAGGCCCGCGCTTCGGCTCTGCTGCCCCATCTGCTGACCGCCGGCTTCGACGCCCCGCCCGTCGACCACGAGGGCCGCCGGGTCGTCCTCGGCCAGAAGCGCATGCAGGTCGTCAGCGACATCCTGCTCGGCTGGACGACCGTCGACGGCCGCCCGTTCCAGGTCCGCCAGTTCCGCAACCGCAAGGGCAGCGTCGACCCCGCCGCCCTCTCCACCGACCAGCTCGACGACTACGCCCGCATGACGGGCGCGCTTCTCGCCCGCGCCCACTCCCACAGTGCCGACCCCCGCCTGGTCGCCGGCTACTGCGGCAAGAACGAGGAGCTCGACGAGGCGATGGCCACGTTCGCCGTCGCCTACGCCGACCGTACGGAGGCGGACCATGCGGCGCTGGTGTCGGCGGTGCGGGCCGGGCGGGTCGCGGCTGAGCTGGGCGTATGAGGGTGAGCCTCCGGGGCCGGTCCGCCCGTGGCCTACGCTGGTCGGGTGACGACCCCGGATGCTGAGCAGGGTGGTGTCGCCGGTGATGCGCAGGCGACGCCCGAGGACGGCGCGCCCCGGCCCGAGGAGCGGCTGGAGCGGGCGGTGCGGGCGGCCGAGCAGGCGCTGATCGAGTACGAGATCGCGGTCGAGACCTTCCGGGTCGAGATCGAGAACTTCTCCCGGCTGCATCACCAGAAGCTCGGCCCGATGTACGCCCGCCTCGAGGAGCTGGACGCGCAGATCGCCGAGGCCAGGGCCGCACAGAGCGGTGACCCTGAGGACCTGCGCCGTGCGCAGGAGCTGCGGGCCCGGGTGCTGCCGATGCCTTCCGTGGAGGAGCTGTTCCACGGCTGGATGGACAGTGACGGCCTGTTCCCGGAGGCCGTGGCGATGCTCACGGACCGACCCGTGCAGCCCCCGCAGCGGGTGCGGCCCAGCGAGGAGGCCCGCAAGCTCTACCGCGAGCTGGCCCGCAAGGCCCACCCCGACCTGGCGCAGGAGGAGGGTGAGCGCAAGCGGCGTGAGGAATTCATCACCCGCGTCAACACCGCCTACGCCCGTGGCGACGTGGCGCTGCTGCGGGAGCTGTCCGAGGAGTGGGCCGCCGGGCCGGTGCCCGAGGAGCGGCGTCCGAGTCGTAGCGAGGAGTTGTACGCCCGCCTGGAGTGGCTGGTCCAGCGCAAGGAACTGCTCACCGTCGTCGCCCGGGAACTGGAGGAGGGCGCCATCGGTTCCATGCTCCGGCTGGCGCCGGACGACCCGGACCGTCTCCTCGAGGAGATCGCCGAGCAACTGCTGGCGGACGTCGCGGCACGCGAGGCGGAGCTGGCGGCGCTGACCGGGCAGGCTTGAGCGGTGCATACCGGGCGGGCCTGAGCTGTGCCTGCCCGGTGGGCGTGAGCGGCGCTTGCCCGGCGGGCGTGAGGCGTCCGACCTGTCGGGCCTGAGCGGTGTCGACCTGTCGGGCCTGAACGCTTGGCGTTGCGTCGGGTAGCGTCGGGAGCATGAATTTCGGAGCCGGTGTTCCCACGGTCGAGGTCACGGACCTCAAGGACGACGACTTCCTGCTGGATGTCCGCGAGGACGACGAGTGGCAGGCGGGTCACGCCGAAGGGGCGCTGCACATTCCCATCAGCGAGTTCGTGGCGCGTTACGGCGAGCTGACCGAGGCCGCCCCGCAGGACGGCCGGGTGCATGTGATCTGCCGCTCCGGCGGGCGTTCGGCCCAGGTCACGATGTACCTCGTCCAGCAGGGCATCGATGCCGTGAACGTCGACGGCGGTATGCAGGTGTGGGCGGCCACCGGCCGTTCCGTGGTGACCGACGCGGGTGAACCGGGACACGTCCTCTAGCAGCCCCCGGGTCCCGGGGGCCGTCAGGCCGGCGGATGGGCTGCCAGCAGGTCGCCCAGCGCCTCCTCGTGCGCCGCGGCCGGGCCGAGCGACAGCTCCAGGTGCTTGGCCCAGGCGTGGTACCGGTGCAACGGGTAGTCGACGTCGGCGCCGAACCCCCCGTGCAGGTGCTGCGCCGTCTGCACGACCCGGCGTACGCCGTCCGCTGCCCAGATCTTGGCGACCGCGACGTCCCCGGAGGCGGGCAGCGCACCCTGGGCACCCGAGGCGATGCGCCACGCGGCCTGCCACAGGGTGGCCTCCATGGCGCGCAGGTCGATGTACCGGTCGGCGGCCTGCACGGCGACGGCCTGGAAGGTGGCGATCGGGTACCCGAACTGCTCCCGCTTGCTCGCGTACTCGCTGGTCATCCTCAGCACCCGCTCCCCGAGCCCGAGCGCCAGCGCGCACGTCCCGGTGGCCAGCAGCTCACGCAGCCACTCCCAGGCGCCGTCGGCCGTGATGACGTACCGGCCCGGAATCCGCACGGACTCCAGCCGCAGCTCGCCGAGCCGCTCGCCGGTGGTGGAGACCTGCTCGGCGAGAACCGCCCCTTCGTGACCGCGGGGCACCACGGCGAGGATGCTGCGGTCGGCACCCGTGTGCGCCGGTACGAGCGTGAAGTCGGCGTCGTACGCCCAGGGCACCGCCGTCTGCACCCCGTCGAGGATCCAGTCGGCCCCGTCCGGCCCGTCCTGCCGTGCGCTGACGGCACGTTCGGCGGGATCGTGGCCCCCGGTACGGCCCTCGGCGGCGACGGTCAGCACGATCTCACCGCGCCCCGCCCTGGCGAGCACGGCCGACTTCAACTCCTCGCCGCCGTAGGCCTGTACGGCCGCCAGGGCCGCGCTGCTCTCCAACATCGGCACCCGCGCCAGCACCTTCGCCGACTCGCGCAGCACCAGGCACAACGCGATGGCGTCGAGGCCCGCCCCGCCGTACTCCGGGTCGAGGAGCAGGCCCAGCAGGTCGGCGTCGGCGAGCCTGGCCCACAGCAACCGGTCGAAGTCGTCGGCCACGGTGCCGGTGGTGAGCGCCGGGCTCGGCACGGCGTCCGGCGCGACGTCGGCGAAGACGCCCCGCGCCGCCTCGGCTGCCGCCTGCTGCTCCTCGGTGAAGGTGAAGTCCACGGTCCCTGTCCTCCCGGGCGGCTCCGCTGATCTGACGGAGCGTCAAGATAGAACAGGTTCTAGAAGAAGGGAATGACCGGGGACACCGGTGCCGCTCACCGTGCGCCCGGCGCTCTCAACGGTCGAAATCCAGCTCCACCCGCTCCGTCACCGGGTGCGACTGGCAGGCCAGCACATACCCGGCTTCCGTCTCCTCCCTCTCCAGCGCGAAGTTGCGGTCCATGCGCACCTCGCCGGAGACCAGGAACGCCCGGCAGGTGCCGCACACCCCGCCCTTGCAGGCGTAGGGAGCGTCGGGCCGGTTGCGCAGCACCGCCTCCAGAAGCGACTCGCCGTCCTGCACGGGCCAGGTCCCGCCGCGGCCGTCGAGCCGAGCGGTCACCGTGCTGTGCGCAGGCGCCGGGACACTCGGCGTGGCGGGCGCTCCGGCGTCCACGTGGAAGATCTCCTCGTGGATCCTGCTGCGCGGTACGTCCAGCCCGCGCAGTGCCCGCTCGGCCTCCTGCACCAGGCCGAACGGCCCGCACAGGAACCACCCGGCGACCTCCGTCACCGGCAGCAGCGCCGGAAGCAGACCCGTCAGCCGCTCCCGGTCGAGCCGCCCGGAGGGCAGTCCGGCCTGCTGTTCCTCCCGTGAGAGCACCGTCACCAGCTGGAGGCGTTCCGGGTAGCGGTCCTTGAGGTCGGCGACCTCCTCCAGGAACATCGTCGAGGCGGATGTCCGGTCGCTGCGTATGAGGCAGAAGCGGGCCTGCGGCTCGCGTGCCAGCAGCGTCGAGACGATCGACAGCACCGGTGTGATCCCGCTGCCGCCGACGATCGCGGTGTACAGACCGGGCGCGGGGTCGAGGATGAAGCGTCCCGCCGGTGTCATCACCTCCAGCTCGTCACCGACGTTGATCTCCTTCAGCGCGTACGTCGAGAAGGCCCCGCCCTCGACCAGCCGCACCCCCACCCGCAGGGTGCGCGGCCCCTCGCCGTTGTCCGGGGCCGGGGAGCAGATCGAGTACGTTCGCCGGATCTCGACCCCGTCGACCACGCGCCGCAGGGCGAGGTGCTGCCCGGCCGCGTGCCGGTACTCCGCGCGCAGTTCCTCGGGGACCGCGAGTGTGACGGCGACGGAGTCGTCGGTGAGCCGGTCGACCGCGGTGACCGGGAGTGTGTGGAAGCGGGCCATCACAACTCCTTGAAGTGGTCGAACGGTTCACGGCAGGCCAGACAGCGCCGCAGCGCCTTGCACGCGGTGGAGGAGAAACGGCTGAGCAGCTCGGTGTCGGCGGATCCGCAGTGCGGGCAGCGGACGGGATCCGTCTCCTCGGTGAGCGTGCGCGTCGGCCCCAATTCCAGTACCACCGGCCCGGAGTCCCGCCGCACGCGCGGCGGCGCGATCCCGAACTCCCCGAGTTTGCGACGCCCTTCGGGTGTGATGTCGTCCGTGGACCAGGCCGGTGTGAGCACCGTGCGGACGGTCACGTCCCGTATGCCGTGCTCGTGCAGCGCCCGTTCTATGTCCGCGCTCATCGCCTCGAGGGCGGGGCAGCCGGTGTATGTCGGGGTCAGCTCGACCTCGACCGTGTCTGCGTCGCGCAGGTGCACCGCGCGCAGTACGCCCAGTTCCTGCAGGGTGAGCACGGGCAGCTCGGGGTCGGGCACCGAGCCCGCCACCCGCAGCAGCTCCGCCTCCAGAGTCGTCGTACCGGTCACCATGTCGCCCCCGGGTGGCTGCGATGCAGATGCTGCATCTCGGCGAGCATGCGCCCGAACGGCTCGGTGTGCAGGCCCTGCCGGCCGGCGCCCGCCGTCCAGGCCCCGGACTGCGGTCCCTCGGGGAGCGTGAGGGTCGCGTGGCGCAGGACGTCTCCGACCGACTCCAGCCAGTCCGCCCGCAACTTCTCCCTCTCGACGTCCAGGCCCTCCACCGGCTGGAACATCTCACCGGTGAACCGCCACAGCGCCGCGCACGCCCGCTGCATCCGCTCATGGCTCACCTCAGTGCCGTCGCCGAGGCGCACGGTCCACTGCTCGGCGTGGTCGCGGTGGTAGGCGACCTCTTTGACGGCCTTCGCGGCTAGGGGGGCGAAGGGGCCGTCTGCGGCGGCCAGCCGGGCGTACAGCAGGTGCTGGTAGGTGGAGAAGAACAGCTGGCGGGCGATGGTGTGGGCGAAGTCGCCGTTCGGCTGTTCCACCAGCTGGAGGTTGCGGAAGGCGCGCTCCTCGCGCAGGTACGCCAGCTCGTCCTCGTCGCCGGCCAGTGAGAGCAGCACACGGGCCTGGCCGAGCAGGTCCAGCGCGATGTTGGCGAGGGCGACCTCCTCCTCCAGCACGGGGGCGCGGCCGGCCCACTCGCCCAGGCGGTGGGAGAGCACCAGGGCGTCGTCGCCCAGGGCGAGGGCGGCGGTGGTGGGGGCGGTGGTCGTCACAGGTGCTTCACCCCCTCCGGGATCTCGTAGAACGTCGGGTGCCGGTAGGGCTTGTCTGCCGACGGTTCGAAGAAGGGGTCCTTCTCGTCGGGCGAGGACGCCGTGATGGCGGACGAGGGGACGACCCAGATCGAGACGCCCTCGCCGCGCCGGGTGTACAGATCGCGCGCGTTGCGCAGGGCGAGCTCCGCGTCCGGGGCGTGCAGGCTGCCGGCGTGGGTGTGGGACAGGCCGCGGCGTGAGCGCACGAAGACCTCCCACAGCGGCCAGTCGGTGTTCGTCATGCTCGCGTCGCTCCCGTCGTCTCCGTGGTACGCGGGCCTCGGGCGGCGTGCTTGGCCGCGTGTGCCGTGGCCGCCTCCCGGACCCAGGCGCCCTCCTCGTGCGCCTGCCTGCGCTGCGTCATCCGCTGCTCGTTGCACGGGCCGTTGCCCTTGAGTACCTCCCAGAACTCCGTCCAGTCGATCGGGCCGAAGTCGTAGTGCCCGCGCTCCTCGTTCCACCTCAGGTCCGGGTCCGGGAGGGTGAGGCCCAGGGACTCGGCCTGCGGGACGCAGATGTCGACGAAGCGCTGGCGCAGCTCGTCGTTGGAGTGACGCTTGATCTTCCAGGCCATCGACTGGGCCGAGTGCTGGGACTCGTCGTCGGGCGGGCCGAACATCATCAGCGACGGCCACCACCAGCGGTCCACCGCGTCCTGCGCCATCGCGTGCTGCTCGGGGGTGCCGCGGCTGAGGGCGAGCAGCAGCTCGTAGCCCTGGCGCTGGTGGAAGGACTCCTCCTTGCAGATGCGGACCATCGCGCGGGCGTACGGGCCGTAGGAGCAGCGGCACAGCGGTACCTGGTTGGTGATCGCGGCGCCGTCCACGAGCCAGCCGATCGCGCCGACGTCCGCCCAGGTCAGCGTGGGGTAGTTGAAGATCGAGGAGTACTTCTGGCGGCCGCTGTGCAGCTTGTCCAGCAATTCCTCGCGGCTGGTGCCGAGTGTTTCGGCCGCGCTGTACAGGTACAGCCCGTGGCCTGCCTCGTCCTGGACCTTGGCCATCAGGATGGCCTTGCGGCGCAGCGAGGGCGCGCGCGTGATCCAGTTCGCCTCCGGCTGCATGCCGATGATCTCGGAGTGGGCGTGCTGGGCGATCTGCCGGACCAGCGTCGCGCGGTACGCGTCGGGCATCCAGTCGCGCGGCTCGATGCGCTCGTCGGCGGCCACGGCGGCGTTGAAGGCGCGCTCGTACGCATCGGTGGCGCCGTCGTCGGTGCCGTATGCCGCTGTGCGGTCCGTCTCGTGCGCGGCTGCTGTCGCCATGAGGCCCCCTCGACCTTGGGCTCTGTCCGGAGCTACTCCCGACCGATCGTTCGGTTCGTGCGATTCCATGGTCGGTCGAGCGCCGTAAGGTGTCAACCGCTGTGGATAACCTGCGGGCGGGCCGAGGGAACGGGCTGTGCCGGGCGGGTCGGCCTGAGTACCGTTCGCGTGCAAGGGGGCTGCCGGGCGGCGGAGACGGACAGGGATCGGGGCGGAATGGACGCGCATCGCGCGAAGGACGCGTACGGCGGAGCTGCAAGCGTTCCGCACGGGCCGGGCGAGCAGAGCGGACCCGATGGGATGAGCACGCAGCAGGAGCCCCACACCGGCGTCGCCGCCCTGTCGTCCCGCTACCAGATCGGCGTCGCGCTCGCCCTCGCGGTCGTCGCGGTCGCCGTATGTGTCCACATCGGGATGGTCTTCCTGCACGTCGCGCCGTCGAACACGGTCACCAAGAAGCACGGCGAGGCGATCGACGAGTGGATCTACCCGGAGTTCGAGCAGAACTGGAAGCTGTTCGCCCCGAACCCGCTCCAGCAGAACATCGCCGTGCAGGTCCGCGCCGAGATCCACACGGCGGGCGGTGAGATACGCACCACCGGCTGGTACGACCTGTCCGCGCAGGACGGCCGGGCCATCGACGGCAACCTGCTGCCCAGCCACACCGAGCAGAACGAGCTGCGCCGCGCCTGGGACTTCTACGTCGCCACGCACGACGGCGACAACCGCCCCTCCGGCCTGCGCGGCGCGCTGAGCGAGACCTATCTGCGCCGCATCGTGGTGCTGCGCCTGGACCGTGCGGACGCGGCCGGGCCCGGTGATGTCGTCGACCGGGTGCAGGTCCGCTCGCAGACCACCAACGTCCGCCCGCCCGACTGGAGCGAGGAACAGATATCCCTCAAGCCGACGTACCGGGTGCTGCCCTGGTGGTCGGTGCCGCAGAACGAGGCCGAGGGAGGTGTCCGGTGAGCCGTCTCGCCCTCGCCGTCTCCCGCGGGATCGCCCGCGTCACCGAGTCCGCCCTCGGCCCGTACCAGACCGCGGTGATCCGGATCGGATTCGCCGCGACCTGGCTGCTGTTCCTGTTGCGCGAGTTTCCCCACCGACAGGAGCTGTACGGCCCCGACGGCCCGTGGGGCTGGGACCTCGCCGAGCAGTTGATCGGGGCCAACGGCGCGTTCACCGCCCTGATGTGGTCCGACGGGCAGTTCTGGTTCGAGGCCGTCTACGTGCTCGCCGCTGCGTCGAGCCTGCTGCTGATCGTGGGCTGGCGCACCCGCACCATGTCCGTGCTCTTCATGGTCGGCGTGCTCTCGCTGCAGAACCGCAGCGTCTTCATGGGGGACGGCGGCGACAACGTCCTGCACCTGATGTGCATCTACCTGGTGTTCACGCGGTGCGGCCAGGTGTGGTCGCTGGACGCGCGGCGTGCCCGGCTCGCGCGGGCGGCACGCGCGCGTGGCGAGCGGGTCACCGACCGGACCGGCCCGGTGCTGTGGGGCGTGCTCGGTCTGGCGCTGTTCGCGGTGACCGCGGTGGGGCGGCTGGACGGCGACTGGTTCGTACCGGCGCTGCTGTGGGCCGTGTGGGGGGCGCAGGCCCTGTGGTGGATCGTCGGGCGCCTTGCGCGGACGGGTCAGCCCCGGATCATGCTCGACGTGATCGGCAACATCCTGCACAACGGTGCCCTGTTGGTGATCATGGCCGAGGCCTGTCTGATCTACGCCACGGCCGGCTGGTACAAGATCCAGGGCTCGCGCTGGCAGGACGGCACCGCGGTCTACTATCCCCTCCACCTCGACTACTTCTCGCCCTGGCCCGCGCTCGCCGACCTGCTGTCGGCCAGCGGCACCTTGGTCATGCTCGTGACGTACGGGACCGTGATCGTGCAGGTCGCCTTCCCGTTCACGCTGTTCCACCGGCGGGTCAAGAACGTCCTCCTGGCCATCATGATCACCGAGCATGCGGTGATCGCCGTGGTCCTCGGGCTGCCGTTCTTCTCGCTGGCGATGATCGCGGCGGACGCGGTCTTCCTGCCGACGCCGTTCCTGCGCCGGCTCGGCGACGGTGCCGCACGCGCGCGTGCCCGCCTGTTCCCGCGCGCCGGCGGAACGGTGCCCGCTCAGCGGGACAGGGACGACGCCCCCGAGCACATCGGGAAACCCGAGCAGACCCACGTAGGCTTCAGGGCATGACGGAGTCCGCGAGCCAAGCCCCGCCCGGCCCGGAAAGCCTCGGTGCCGCCGGTCCCGCACATCGGCAGGCCGTCGACCCCGTCGGCGCCTGGCGACGGCTCGTCGGTAGCTCTGTGCTGCTCGATGGGTTCCACGCGCTCAAGCACGCCGTGCGCTTCGGGGCCGAGGTGCCCCTAGCGGTCACCGTCGACCGGGCGGCCGCGCTCGCACTCGCCGACGAGTTGGCTCCGGACGTACGGGAGACGCTGGACGCGCTGCTCACGCAGGTCACGGAGTCGACGTACACGTCCCTCGTGCCGCGCCCCCATCCCACGGCCGTGGCCGCCCTGGCCGTACGGCCGTCCCGCGAGGCCAACCTGCGGACGCTGGCCCGCACACCCCGCAGCGCGCCCGTCGTCGTACTCGACCAGCCGCGCAACCTGGGCAACGCCGGCGCGGTCATCCGGCTGGCCGCCGGCTTCGGGGCGACCGGCGTGGTCACGACCGGCACGCTCGACCCCTGGCATCCCACGGTGGTACGCGGCGGAGCCGGGCTGCACTTCGCCACCGCGGTGGAGCGGCTGGCCGTCGACGAGCTCCCGCCCGGGCCGGTGTTCGCCCTCGACCCGGAGGGCGAGGACATCCGCGGCCTGAAGCTGCCGGACGACGCGCTGCTCGCCTTCGGCTCGGAGCGCAGCGGCCTGTCCGCGGACCTGCGCGCGCGTGCCGACCATCTGGTGGCGCTGCCGATGCGCCCCCAGGTCTCCAGCTACAACCTCGCGACCAGCGTGGCCATGACGCTGTACCACTGGAGCGCCACCGGGGGCGCACCGATCAAGGCCTAGGCCTCGCGCCGCACCTCCACCATCCGGAACCGGTTTGCCACGAACGCGCCGTCGGTGAGGGCCGCGTTGGCCGCCGGGTTGCCGCCCGAGCCGTGGAAGTCGGAGAACGCGGCCGTCTGGTTGACGTACACCCCGCCGGTGAGGTTCAGGGACAGCTGCGCGGCCTCCTCCAGGCAGGCCTCCTCGACAGCACGCTCGACCTCCTCGTCGGTCGTGTACGCGCCCACCGTCATCGCGCCCTTCTCCCTGATGGTCCGCCGCAGCAGCTCCACTGCGTCGGCCGCGGAGTCGACGGCCACGGCGAAGGAGACGGGCCCGAAGCACTCGCTCATGTACGCGGCCTCGTCGTCCGGCTTGGCGCCGTCCAGCTTCACGATCACGGGCGTACGGACCACCGCGCCCGGGAACTCCGGGTTGACGACCTCCCGCGAAGCGAGAGCGACCTCGCCGAGGCCGGCCGCGGCCTCGAGGCGGGCCTTGACGTCCGGGTTGACGATGGCACCGAGCAGGGCGTTCGCGCGCGTGTCGTCACCGAGGAGCCCGCCGACCGCCTTCGCCAGGTCGGCGACCACCTCATCGAAGGACCGGGGGCCCTGGTCGGTGCGGATGCCGTCCCGGGGGACGAGGAGGTTCTGCGGCGTGGTGCACATCTGGCCGCTGTACAGCGACAGGGAGAACGCCAGGTTGGCGAGCATGCCCTTGTAGTCGTCGGTGGACTCCACGACCACCGTGTTGACACCGGCCTTCTCCGTGAAGACCTGCGCCTGGCGGGCGTTGGCCTCCAGCCAGTCGCCGAACGCCGTCGAACCGGTGTAGTCGATGATCCGGATCTCGGGGCGGGTGGCGAGCGTCCTGGCGATGCCCTCGCCGGGCCGCTCGGCGGCCAGTGCGACCAGGTTCGGGTCGAAGCCCGCTTCGGCGAGCACCTGGCGCGCGACCTGCACGGTCAGCGCCAGCGGCAGCACCGCGCGCGGGTGGGGCTTGACCAGGACGGCATTTCCGGTGGCGAGGGAGGCGAACAGGCCCGGGTAGCCGTTCCACGTCGGGAAGGTGTTGCAGCCGATGACCAGCGCGATCCCGCGCGGCACCGGCGTGAACCGCTTGGTCAGCGCGAGTGGCTCCCGCTTGCCCTGGGGCTTGGTCCACTCCGCGGTGTCGGGCGTGCGGACCTGCTCCACGTACGCGTACGCCACCGCCTCCAGGCCGCGGTCCTGCGCGTGCGGGCCGCCCGCCTGGAACGCCATCATGAAGGCCTGGCCGCTGGTGTGCATCACCGCGTGCGCGAACTCGTGCGTCCGGTCGCTGATCCGCTTGAGGATCTCCAGACACACCATCGCCCGGATCTCCGCGCCCGCGTCGCGCCACGAGCGCTGTCCGGCCTTCATGGCGGGCAGCAGGACGTCGAGGTCCGCGTGCGGGTAGGTGACGCCCAGCTCGATGCCGTACGGCGAGACCTCGCCGCCCGTCCAGTCGTCCGTGCCGGGCTGGCCGAGGTCGAGGCGGGTTCCCCGAAGGGCGTCGAAGGCGGCCTTGCCCGCTGCCGCGTCCAGGCTGCCGTTCTCCCCGTAGGCCTTGGGGTGTTCGGGGTGCGGGGACCAGTACGCGCGCGTGCGGATCGCTTCCAGCGCCTGGTCGAGGGTGGGCCGGTGCTGGGCGATCAGCTCGTGGGCGGTGAGTTCGGCGGCCATGCGGGACCAACTCCTTGTCTCAGAAACTCTTCGTCGAGCTCATGACCTGGGCAGAGACATGGGCAGAAACAGGCAGTCAGAGTTAGAGTAACCGAACGATCGGTCGGGACAAGGGGGTCCGCCGCATCTGTGGAAAACCCCGTGCGGGAGGATCGCGCACATGACAGCACTCGACCTCAGCAGCCCCGTGGCCGTCGTCGGCGCAGGCACCATGGGCCAGGGCATCGCCCAGGTGGCGCTGGTCGCGGGCCACTCCGTACGGCTGTACGACGCCGTCCCCGGGCGGGCCCGGGAAGCGGCCGACGCGATCGCCGCCCGGCTCGACCGGCTCGTCGAGAAGGACCGGCTCACCGGCGCCGACCGGGACGCCGCGCGTGCCCGGCTGCTGCCCGCCGGGAGCCTCGCCGAGCTCGCCGACTGCGCGCTGGTCGTCGAGGCCGTTCTGGAGCGGCTGGACGTGAAGCAGGAGCTGCTGCGCGCGCTGGAGGACGTCGTCGCCGAGGACTGTCTGCTCGCCACCAACACCTCGTCGCTGTCGGTGACCGCCATCGGCGGCGCCCTGCGCTCCCCGGGCCGCTTCGTGGGCCTGCACTTCTTCAACCCCGCCCCGCTGTTGCCGCTCGTCGAGGTCGTCTCCGGGTTCGCCACCGACGTCACCTCGGCCACGCGCGCGTACGAGACGGCACGCGCCTGGGGCAAGGCCCCGGTCGCCTGCGCCGACACTCCCGGCTTCATCGTCAACCGCATCGCCCGGCCGTTCTACGCGGAGGCCTTCGCGGTGTACGAGGCGCAGGGCGCCGACCCCGCCACCATCGACGCCGTCCTGCGCGAGTCGGGCGGCTTCCGGATGGGCGCCTTCGAGCTGACCGACCTCATCGGGCAGGACGTCAACGAGTCCGTCACGCACTCCGTATGGCAGTCCTTCTTCCAGGACGTGCGCTTCACGCCGTCGCTCGCCCAGCGGCGGCTGGTCGAGTCCGGCCGGCTCGGCCGCAAGAGCGGGCAGGGCTGGTACGACTACCGCGAGGGCGCCGAGCAGTCCGAGCCGCACACCGCGGAGCCGGCCCGGCCGCCCGCGTACGTCGTCGCCGAGGGCGATCTGGGCCCGGCCTCCGAGCTGCTCGCGCTGATCCGCGAGGCGGGCATCCCGGTCCGCGAGGAGGAAGAGGACCACGGCACCCGGCTGGTCCTGCCCGGCGGCGGCCAGCTGGCCCTCGCCGACGGCCAGACCTCCGTGGAGTTCCGGGACGTCGTCTACTTCGACCTCGCGCTCGACTACCGCAAGGCCACCCGCATCGCCCTGTCCGCCTCCCAGGACACCGCCCCGCAGACCCTCGCAGAGGCCACCGGCCTGTTCCAGGCGCTCGGCAAGAAGGTCAGCGTCATCGGCGACGTCCCCGGCATGATCGTCGCCCGCACGGTCGCGCGGATCGTCGACCTGGCGCACGACGCCGTCGCCAAGGGCGTGGCCACGGAGGAGGACATCGACACCGCGATGCGCCTGGGCGTCAACTACCCCCTCGGCCCCTTCGAATGGAGCCGCCGCCTCGGACGCAACTGGGCGTACGCCCTCCTCGACGACCTGCACCTGCGCGACCCGTCCGGGCGCTACGCGCCGTCCCTCGCGCTGTACCGCCATGCGTACGCCACAGACAAGCGGGAGGGCAGCACCTCATGACCACCGCCAAGCGCGACACGTACACGCCGGAGACGCTGCTGTCGGTTGCCGTCCGGGTCTTCAACGAGCGCGGCTACGACGGCACCTCCATGGAGCACCTGTCCAAGGCGGCCGGCATCTCCAAGTCGTCGATCTACCACCACGTCACGGGCAAGGAGGAGCTGCTGCGCCGGGCCGTGAGCCGGGCGCTGGACGGGCTCTTCGGGATCCTCGACGAGGAGCACGCGCGCGTGGGGCGGGCCGCCGAGCGCCTCGAGTACGTCGTACGGCGCATGGTCGAGGTGCTCATAGCCGAGCTGCCGTACGTGACGCTGCTGCTGCGCGTGCGCGGCAACACGGACACCGAGCGGTGGGCCCTGGAACGGCGTCGCGACTTCGATCACCGGGTCGCCGAACTGCTGAAGGCGGCCGCCGCGGACGGGGACGTGCGTGGCGACGTGGAGGTGCGGCTCGCCACCCGGCTGGTCTTCGGGATGATCAACTCGATCGTCGAGTGGTACCGGCCCGACGGCCGGGGCATGAGTGAGCGTGAAGTGGCCGACGCGGTGGCGCGGTTGGTGTTCGGCGGGCTCAGGCAGGACTTCTGACGTTCAGCCCTGCGGCTCCAGGTCCTCTTCCTCGAACACCAGCAGGGTGCGCGTGCTGAGCACCTCCGGGATCGCCTGGAGCCGGGTGAGCACCAGCTCGCGCAGCGCCCGGTTGTCGGAGGTGTGCACCAGGAGCAGCACATCGAAATCGCCCCCGACGAGGGCGATGTGAGAGGCGCCGGGCAGCTGTCTGAGCTGCTCGCGCACCGTGCGCCAGGAGTTCTGGACGATCTTCAGGGTGATGTACGCCGATGTCCCCTGGCCGGCCCGTTCATGGTTCACGCGGGCACCGAAGCCGCGAATGACGCCGTCCTCGACGAGGCGGTTGATCCGCGCGTAGGCGTTGGCGCGCGAGACATGGACCCGTTCGGCGACGGACCGCACCGACGCGCGGCCGTCGGCCTGGAGCATCCGGAGGATGTCCTGATCTATGGCGTCGAGCGGGCGCGGCGGCGGCACGGCGGAACCGGCCTCCGGGCCCTCGGCCATTTGTTCAGATGCCATGTCCCCCCGCCTCCCTACCATGGACGTAATGCGTCCATCTCAGGTTGTGGAGAACCGTTTGTCCACAGCCCGCGGGGGCCTGTAGCCAAAATGTGCCGTCGACCGAACAATCGGTAGGTGGGGCGCATCACAGCCGACGCGCCTCTCGTAGCCGCTCCCACGAGGAGGTGCCGTCATGACGGTCATGGAGCAGCGTGGCGCGTATCGGCCGTCGCCGCCGCCCGCCTGGCAGCCCCGTACCGGCCCCGCGCCGCTGCTGCCCGACGCGGCTCCGTACCGCGTCCTCGGCACCGAGGCGGCCGCCAAGGCCGACCCCGAGCTGCTGCGCCGGCTGTACACGCAGCTGGTACGCGGCCGCCGGTACAACGCGCAGGCCACCGCCCTGACCAAGCAGGGCCGCCTCGCCGTCTACCCCTCCAGCACCGGCCAGGAGGCCTGCGAGGTCGCCGCCGCACTGGTTCTGCAGGACCGCGACTGGCTCTTCCCCAGCTACCGCGACACCCTCGCCGCCGTCGTACGCGG
>NZ_JBQQCE010000141.1:0-21124 GCF_052245645.1 Streptomyces sp. KR55
CCGATCTGCTCGGCAGGGTGCTGGTGGCGCAACCCCCGCCCTTCGCGCTGCTCCACCGGTCCACCGCGGCCGGCGGCGGACGCCTGGACGTGCTCGTCGGCGAGGTGCGCACCTGGCCGACGCTCGACGCGATTCCGCTGCCGGAGCCGTCCGCCACCGGCCCGGCCCGTCATGACGTCCTGGCGCTCGTGCCGTACCGGCAGGTCCGCGAGCGCGGTTTCGCCGCGGTCGACGACGGCGCCCCGCTGCTCACCCTGCAGGTGACCGACCAGGACACGGTGCCGGCGGCTGAGGCGCCGGCACGCCTGGACCGGGCGCCGACGCCGTTGCTGGACGGGCATTTCACGCCCGACGACGAGACGTACGCCGCCACTGTGCGCCAGGTGATCGAGCGGGAGATCGGCATGGGCGAGGGCGCCAACTTCGTCATCCGGCGCTCGTACCGGGCCCGGATCGGTGACTACAGTCCGGGCAGCGCGCTGTCGTTCTTCCGCAACCTGCTGCAGACCGAGTCCGGCGCGTACTGGACGTATCTGGTGCACACCGGCACCCGTACCTTCGTCGGCGCCTCGCCGGAGCGGCATGTGAGCCTGTCCGGCGGTACGGCGGTGATGAACCCGATCAGCGGGACGTACCGC
Organism: Streptomyces sp. KR55; assembly: GCF_052245645.1. NCBI lineage: Bacteria > Bacillati > Actinomycetota > Actinomycetes > Kitasatosporales > Streptomycetaceae > Streptomyces > Streptomyces sp. KR55. Next base: position 639 of record NZ_JBQQCE010000141.1, read on the forward strand.
TATCCGCCCTCCGGGCCGCGGCTGTCGGAACTGCTGGACTTCCTCGCCGACCGCAAGGAGACCGACGAGCTGTACATGGTCCTGGACGAGGAGCTGAAGATGATGGCCCGCGTCTGCGAGGACGGGGGCCGGGTGGTGGGGCCGTACCTCAAGGAGATGGCCCGGCTGGCGCACACCGAGTACCTCATCGAGGGGCGCAGCACCCGTGACCCGCGGGAGATCCTGCGCGAGACGCTGCTCGCCCCCACGGTCACCGGGAGCCCGCTGGAGAGTGCCTGCCGGGTGATCGAGCGGTACGAGCCCGAGGGCCGCGGCTACTACAGCGGTGTCGCCGCGCTGATCGGCCGGGACGCCGAGGGCGGGCGCACGCTGGACTCCGCGATCCTCATCCGCACCGCGGAGATCGACAGCGCGGGCCGGCTGGAGATCGGCGTCGGAGCCACCCTCGTACGGCACTCGGACCCGGTGTCCGAGGCCGCGGAGACCAGGGCGAAGGCCGCCGGGCTGCTCGCGGCGCTGGACGGCGGGCGGCCGGGCCGCTTCGCCGACCATCCGAGCGTGCGCACGGCACTGGCCGAACGCAACACCTCCGTGGCCGACTTCTGGCTCGCCGACTGCGGCACACCACCACCCCGGATGCCGGCGCCGGCCGGGGCGAGCGTGCTGGTCGTCGACGCCGAGGACACGTTCACGGCGATGCTGGACCACCAACTCCGCTCGCTCGGGCTGTCGGTGACGGTACGTCGGTACGACGAGAGGTACGCCCTCGGCGACCACGACCTCGTGGTGCTCGGCCCCGGCCCCGGCGACCCCCGGGACGCCGGGCATCCGAAGGTCGCGCGGCTGCGTACGGTGGTCGACGCGCTGCTGGCCGGGCACCGGCCGTTCCTCGCCGTGTGCTTCAGTCACCAGGTGCTGTGCACCCGGCTGGGGTTCGAGCTGGTCCGCAGGGACGTGCCCAACCAGGGAACACGACGGGAGATCGACCTGTTCGGGGCGCGGGAGAGCGTCGGCTTCTACAACACGTTCGCCGCGCGGGCGGCCGAGGACAAGGTCGAGTGCGAGGGCGTGGGCACGGTGGAGGTGAGCCGGGACCGGGAGACCGGCGAGGTGCACGCGCTGCGCGGGCCGCACTTCGCGTCCGTGCAGTTCCATGCCGAGTCGGTGCTGACGCGGGACGGCGTGCGGATCCTCGCGGAGCTGCTGGGCAACCTGGTCTGAGCGGGACAGACAGGGGCGGCTGTGCGGCGGGTTCCGGCCCACCGCACAGCCGCCTCAGTGTGCCTGTCGGATACGGTCGCCCAGCGCACGGTCGACGAGCGGTCCGGCAGCGCCGGTGTAACCGACGGGATCGCACAGGGCGGCCAACTCGGCTGTATCGAGGCCGAGTTCCGGCACCGTTGCAAGGACCTCCGCAAGGGTTCTCCCGCTCTCCTCGGCCATCCGCGACGCTTCGTCGAGCAGCTTCCTGGCGGCTGCGCCTCCCAGGCGGGGTGCGAGGACGGCGGCGACCCGCTCGGCGACGACCCGGGAGCCGGTCAGCTGCAGGTTCTCCCGCATCCGTTCGGGCCGCACCTCTAGGCCTTCGGCGAGTTGTACGGCGGTGTGGGCGGCGCCGCCGGCCAGGCGGAGGCATTCGCGCAGCAGCTGCCACTCCGCGTGCCAGCCGCCCGCCGACCGCTCGTCCTCGGACACCAGGCACTGGGTGAGCCCGGCGGCGATCGGCGGTACCTGGATCGCCGCGCTGCGCACCAGCGTGGCCAGGACCGGGTTGCGCTTGTGCGGCATCGCCGACGACCTGCCCCGGCCGGGCCCTGCGGGTTCGGCGACCTCACCGATCTCGGTACGCACCAGCGACTGCACATCCACCGCGATCTTCCCCAGCGCCCCTGCCGTGAACGCCAGCGCCGCGGCGAGGTCGGCCATCGGGATACGCACGGCATGCCACGGCAGCACCGGCCGGGCCAGCCCGGTCTCCTCGGCGAACGCGGTGATGAGCCGCTCCGGGTAGGCGTCGAGGTCGGGCCCGGTGAGTGCGGTCGAGGCGAGATAGCCGGCCAGGGTGCCCGCCGCTCCCCCGAGGGACACGGGCAGCTGACCGGCCACCGTGCGGAGTCGGTGGGCGGCGGCCAGAACGAGTTCCCGCCAGCCTGCGGCCTTCAGACCGAAGGTGGTCGGTACTGCGTGCAGGGCCAGTGTCCGGCCCGCCATCGGGGTGTCCCGGTGCTCGGCCGCCAGGCGGGCCAGTGCGCCGGCGGTGGTGTCCAGGTCCGACCGGACGATCCCCAGGGCGCGCCGCGCGATCAGCATGGCGCCGGTGTCGAAGACGTCCTGGCTGGTGGAGCCGCGGTGCACGTACTCCGCCGCGGCCGGGGACTGCGACCGTACCGCCGCGGTGAGCGCCGCCACCAGGCCCACCACGGGGTTGGCGGTCTCCCGGGCCGCGACCGCGAGGGCCCGCAGGTCGAGCCGGTCGGCGCGGGCGGCGCGGGTGATCGCCTCGGCCGCCTCCGGTGGGACCGTGCCGAGCCGGGCCTGGGCCCGGGCCAGCGCGGCCTCGGCGTCCAGCATGGCCTGCAGCCAGGCCATGTCGCACACGGCCGCCTCGACGGGGGTGCCCGCGCGCACCGGCGACAGCAGCCCCGCGTCGATGAGGGTGTCGCTCATACGACCACCCCCGTGCGCTGGGTACCGCCGGGGGCCGGCCGGGCCGGCGACAGGGTCAGCACCGCACGGGCGATGGCGTCCGCGTCGGCCAGCGTCACGGAGTCCACGCCGGGGCGGACGCCGGCCGCGGTCACCCAGTGCACCGACTCGGTCGGGACACCGTAGGCGAACCGGCGCGGGTGGGGGCGTCCCTGCCCGTCGACGATCCGGCAGGGCCGCTCGGTGACGGCGAGACCGCCGGTCTCGTGGCTGACGCCGCAGTCCCCTTCGATGCGATGGGTCCGGCACTGCTCGGTGAGGAGCAGGTGGCGCAGCAGCGGATCGGCGGTGCGGCGCAGGTCGGGCGGGGGCAGGCGGGCCTCGATGAGATGCGCGGAGCGCACCGGGGGCCCGGGCACGAGGGTCGACCGGGCGACGAAGGCGGGGCGTTCGGTGTCGACGTGGATCTGGGTGCCGGGGCCGGTGAGTTCGAGGATGCCCGCCTCGATCAGCGCGATCATCTCCTCGATGCGGGAGACCGGCGGTCCGATGGACAGGAACGCGTTGAGCGGGGTGTACCAGCCCTCCAGTTCGTCGAGGTGCGAGCCGCCTTCGAGTCCTGAGTGGTCGACCACCAGGCGTACTTCGTTGCGCAGGTCGCGCAGGACGTCCAGCGCCGCTTTGAGCGGACCGCTGACGTTGCCCGCCTTCGCCTCCCGCACGTCCCGGGCCAGGTACTCCAGCAGCCAGCCGCGGAACTCCGCCCGGCCGGCGAAGGTGCGTCCGTGGCAGGGCCGGGCGAGCCGGTCCCAGTCCCAGCGGTCGGCCGGGCCGATGCCGTGCTCGTCCAGGAGGGCAGGGCGCTGTCGGGGCGAGGCGGTGAGGTAGCGGCGTACGAACGGCTCGGACGCGGCGTTGCGGGCGGCGAGCAGGGTGCCGTAGTAGACGCCTTCCACCTCCGCGGCGATCAGCGGCCATACGTCGGACAGGAAGCGCACCCGCTCGCCGCCTCGGGCGCGCCCGCGCAGGGCGGCGATGACCTCCGGGGTGAGCAGCCGCGGGGTGTGCCTGCCGAACGCGCCCTTCTCGTTCTCGCCGCGCGCGTGATACGGCACTCCGCGGCGCGAGCTGGCGTAGAGCCGTGGCTCGCGGCCGGACGGGCGGTAGACCAGGCGGTCGCCGATGCGGTCGAAGACGCCGCCGCGGCCGGTGGTGAACAGCGTCATGTGGTCGAAGAAGTTCAGGCCGAGGCCGCGCAGCAGCACCGGCTCGCCGGCTTCGGCGAAGGAGGTGTCCACGTCGGCCGGGTTGGCCGGCGGTACGTAGGTGAGGTGGTGGATGCGGGCCAGGCTGGCCGTCCGTTCCTGACGGGGAGTCGGCTGGGCGGGGAGGTGCCCCAGGGCCAGCACCACGGCGTCCAGTTCGTGGATCCTGGTGCCGTCCGCCAGCCGGACGCCCTGCGGACCGCCGGGCGTGCCGTGGGTGTCCGCCATCGCGACGGCGCGTGAGCGGTGCACCTCGACGGTGACGTGCTCCGGGGCGCGGGCGACGATCTGGCGGAAGCAGTCCCGCAGGTACTGCCCGTAGAAGGCGCGGGTGGGATAGGAGTCCGGCCCCAGGGTCCGGGCCTCGGCGAGGACGGCCTCGTCGTAGCCGCCGAGTTCCCCGAAGCGGGCCAGGCTGTCCGCCCACTCGTACAGGCTCGGCCCCGGCTCGACCGGTCCCTCGATGCGGCTCTCGGCGTCGGTGAACACGGTGATCTGGCAGGCCACGGTGTTGGTGAGCAGCTGCCGGGACTGGTCGGTGCGCCAGACGGCACCGGCGCCCGGGGCGGCGGGGTCGACGACGTGCACGGTGACGGAGCGGTGGGACCGGGCCGTACGTTCGCCCGCGCACAGCCGTTCCAGGACGCACAGGCCGCGCGGGCCGGCGCCGACGATGCACACCCGAAGGCGGTCGCCGCTCATCGCCGGGCTCCGTCGGCTCCGAACTCCCGTGCTCCCCGTGCTCCGTGCATCCAGGCCACGTGGTCGTGCAGAGCCGGTCCGGACAGGGCCGACAGCATCTCGTTCCTCGCTTTCGCCTCGGCACCGGCCGGGTGCCACAGCCGGGTGCTGGCCCGGGCGGCGTGGGTGATCCGGGCGGTGCGGTCGCGTCGTTCGGCGTTGTACTTCTCGAACCGGTCGGGGATCGTGTCCGCCCCGTCGTCCAGCAGACCGGCCAGCACCACGGCGTCCTCCAGGGCCTGGCAGGCGCCCTGGGCGGCGTAATGCAGCATGGGGTGGGCCGCGTCGCCGAGCAGGGTCACCCGGCCGTCGGTCCAGTGGTCCACCGGGTCCCGGTCGACCAGCACCCATGACTTCCAGTGCTCGCCCAGGGCGAGGAGCCGCTGTGCCGTTCCGCCGAGTGCGGCCAACTCGCCGAGCACCTGGGCCTGTTGGACGGGGACGGAGGCGAACGCCTCGGTGGCACCGTTCTCCACGCTGGGGGCGAGGTTGAGATACCGGCCGCCGCCGATGGCGTAGTGCACGAAGTGGCAGCCCGGTCCGGCCCACCAGGTCACCGCGTTCCAGCGCAGCTCCTCGGGGACCCGCTCCATCGGGATCACCGTGCGGTAGACGGTGATGCCGGAGACACGCGGCGCGTCGTCGCCGACGAGTTGGCGCCGGATCGCCGAGTGGATGCCGTCGGCGCCGATCACCGCGTCACCGGTGACCCGTCCGCCGCCGTCCAGCAGCACCGTGGCGCCGGAGCCGTCCTGCCGGTATCCGGTGGCGCGGCTGCCGGCGCGCAGCTCGATCGCCGGTGAGCGGCGGCAGGCGTCCAGGAGCAGCCGGTACAGCTCGCCGCGGTGGACCACGACGTACGGATTGCCGAACCGGCGCCGGTAGCCGCCGGTGAGCGGCATGCTCGCCACGTGCTCGCCGGTCACGCCGTCCATGAACCGCAGTTCGTCGATGTGCACCGCCAGCGCGCGCACGGCGTCGCCGAGGCCCAGGCGGTCCAGGGCGTGCAGCCCGTTGGGCGCCAGCTGGATGCCCGCGCCGATCTCGGCGAACTCCGCGGCCCGTTCCAGTACGACCGCCCGGTGTCCGCGCCGGGCGACGGCGACGGCCGCCGCCAGCCCGCCGATGCCGCCCCCTACGACGACCATCCTCGCCATGCCGCCCCCTACTTGCCCTGGCCGGCGGCTGCCAGCAGCTGCGCCAGCTGAAGCCGCTTGATCTTCGTGGTCGCGGTCTGCGGCAGGTCCGCCAGCCGCCACTGCACCGGGTCCGCCATCGCGGGCAGCCCGGCCGTCGCCCGCCGCCACGCCTCCCGGTTCAGGGGGCTGTCGTCCTTGGTGCACACCACGGGTACGGCGGTGCCGTCCGCGCCGGGGATGACGATCACTTCGGCGAGTTCGTCCAGCTTGGCGAAGAGGGTGTCCTCGGCGGCGAGCGTGCTGCCGAACCCGGGGATCAGGTCGACCTCGCGGTCGAGCAGGTGCAGGCACCCCCACTTCGACCTGAAGCCGACGTCGCCCATCCGCCACCAGCCGTCGTCGAGCTGCCGGGCGTACCGTTCCTCCTCGCCCAGGTAGGTGGTGATCCGGCCGTCGCTGCGCACCTCGATGTAGCCCGGGTTCTCCTCCGAGGGCGGCCGGCCGTCGCGGCTGACCACGCGGACGTCGGTCATACCGGGGAAGGGCATACCGACGCAGCGCCCGTCGGCGTCGGGGGCGTGCCGCCGGGTGAAGGCCCGCACCACCGTCGGGCCCACCTCGCTCTGTCCGTAGAGCTGTCCGAACAGGGGTGTCCGGCGGCGTGAGGCGCGCAGCAGCCGGTGCACGGTGCGCGGGTGGATGGCGTCGAACGTACTGCTGAACAGCTTGACGTTGGCCAGCGGTGCGCGGTGGTCGTCGGCCAGCTTCTCCCAGCGCAGATACGAGTTGGGGTGCGCCTCGAGGATGCCGGGGCGGACGCGGGCGAACAGGTCGGCGGCGCGGTCCGGGTCCTCGTCGGCCAGCACCACGATCGGGAGGCCGTTCAACAGGGAGATGGCCAGGGCGGTGAACAGCCGGGAGTGCACGAACGACACATGCATGGCGACGGTTTCCCGTTTGCGGATGACGGGGGTGATCGCCAGTCGCTGCGGGCGGTAGCGGGCCTGCAGGGTGCGGCCCGTGTGCACCGCGAGCTTGGGCACCCCGGTGGTCCCGGAGGTATGCGTGATCAGTGTCGGGTGGTCGGCGGGCATGGTCACCGGGGTGACGCGCCGGACGCCGGCGAAGTCCTCCAGCTCGACGGCGCGGGCATGGGTGCCGGAGGTGAGCAGGACGCTCTCGGCGAGGTCGAAGACCTCCGCGGGCAGCTCGTCGTCGAGCTTGGCCCGGTCGGTGACGAGATGGGGGCGGTCGGCACGCCGTACCAGTTCGGCCGCGGTGTCGCCGTCGAGATGGGGCGAGAGCAGCACCGGCACCGCGCCGATCCGGCTGATCGCGCAGGCCAGCAGGGGGATGTCGAAGGTGTCGGACTTGTGGACGACGACGCGTTCGCCGGGGCGGATCTTCGCCGCCCAGAGCCGCGAGGCCACGTCCGCCACCAGGTCCGCCAGCTCAGGCACGGTCGCCCGGCGGCCGAGGTCCGGGGCCAGGTCCAGGTCGTGGTCGAGGATGAGCACGTTCGCGGGGTGCCGGGACGCCGCGCGCTCGAAGAGCGTCCCCAGCCGGATTCCACGGTTTCCTATGCGCTGCAGCAGCATCTGTCCGCCTTCCGCCGGTCGCTGCGGAGAGTCAGGGGTCGGTTCGGGAGGTCATGCGCTCAGTACGTGCGGAGCGGGGTCAGGTCCGCTCGACGACCTGCTTGATGCGGTGCACGGTCGCTGCGAGGTCGGCCGTGAGCTTGGCCGTCCAGTCGCTGAAGAACCGCTGCTTCTCGTGCGCGTCCAGGTCCGCGGTGATGCCGCGGATGCCCTCCGTGGGCGCGCCCATCCAGAAGCTGTGCACCAGGACACAGCCGTCGTCCGCGGCCTTGAGGTCGAACGACCAGACGCTCTCCTGCCGTCGTCCGGAACTGTCCCGGATCGCCCAGCGGAAGCTGCGGCCCGGCTCGGCGGCGACGACCTCGGAGTCGGTGGTCCATGCGCCGCGGACGACGGGCGCCCAGGCGACCACGTCGGCGCGGCGGTGGTTCTCGCCCCGGAAGACCGCGCCCACCGTTCCGGGGATTCCCTGGACCCACTGGCCGCCGGTGCACTCGACGCTCCACTCCCCGCTCCGCGGCAGGTCGCTGATCGTGGCGTACACCTCGTCCGCGGACGCATGCACGTGGGTTTCGGCGCTGACCTGAAAGAGCGCGGTGTTCTCGAGGTTCTCGAAGTTCTCGAAGTTCTTGAAGTCCTTGAAGTTCTTGAAGTTCTCGAGTTCGGTATCCGTCATGGCCGGAAGCCTCGCCAGTGGCACGGAACCCGGTCAACGCGCGCCGACCGGGTCCGTCAAGTCGCCTTGTGCGTTCAGGAGTCGAGGTCCGGACGCAGCACGAGACGCCGGCCGCGCAGTTCGCCCCGCTCCAGCCGGGCGTGGGCCTCGGCGGCCGCGCTCAGCGGCGCCTCCTCGATCGCCCGGGCGCGCAGACTCCCCCGTGCCAGCAGCCGGTTCACGGAGCGCGCGGCGTCGGCGAGTTCGGCGGTCGTGGCGTGCGAGATGGCGAAGCCGGTGACCGTGGCGTCCGTGAGGTACAGCGGCCCGACCGGGAGGACGGGGCGTGCGCGCAGACCGGCGAGCACCACGATCCGGCCGCGGAAGGCGAGGAGGTCGACCGCGGCCGGCAGATCGTTCCAGCCGGCGGCATCGACGACGAGATCGATGCCGTACGGCGCCAGGTCCCGTAGCCGCTGCGGGAGTTCCGGGTCGCGGTAGTCCGCGCAGGCCCGGGCCCCGAGCGTCCGGCAGTACTCCGCGTCACCAGCACTGGCGGTCGCGATCACCTGGGCGCCGGCCTCGGCGGCGAGCACGACCGCGGCGCTGCCCACGTTTCCGGCGGCTCCCGCGACGAGGACGGTCTCGCCGGCGCGGAGCCCGCCGTGGGTGAACAGCGCGAGGTGGGCCGTGGCCGCCGGATGCAGCACGGCTGCCGCGTCCGTCGGGGGCACCGCGTCCGGCAGACGGTAGAGGCGGTCGACCGGCACCAGCGCCTGCTGAGCCGCCGCGCCCTGCCGTCCGGCGTGGCCGAGGCTGTTGCACCACACGGTGTCCCCGACCGCGAAGCCGGCCACGCCCGCGCCGGCGGCGGCGACCGTGCCGACCAGGTCACGGCCGATGACGAACGGGAAGGTCACCGGGGTCCGCCAGGCTCCGGAGCGGACGAACGTGTCGACCGGATTGACCGGCGTGGCGAGGACGTCGACCAGCACGTCCGTCGGCCCTCCTCGGGGCGGGGGGAGGTCGCCGACGCGAATGGCGTCCGCCGGGCCGAGTCGCTCGATGTAGGCAGCCTTCATGGGCCGCATGGTGTCATCGCGTGCTTCCGTGGCGCCGTGAGCGCGGTGCCACTTTGTCACCCGTACGCAGGGCGACCACCCGATCGGCGGCCACCCCTCTCACAGGCGTACGGCGCCGGAGTTGACGCAGGCCAGCAGGGTGCGGGCCTGGACATTGAGGTAATGGCCATGGGCGGCGAGGGAGTTGAGCTGTCCGACCGTCGCCCAGGCGTAGCCGGGCGGTGGCTCGGACGGCGCGGTGTCCTCGTCGGCCGCGACGAACAGGTACCGCACGCAGGCGTCCAGGAACCGGCCGCCCTCCTCGGAGTGCACGGCCGAGTAGAGTGCGCCGCCCTGCTCCGCGGCCCGCAGGACCGCCGTCAGGAACGGCGGCCGGTCCGCGGCGGGGACCGGCTCCCAGTCGTGTGGGGCGCACTGCACGGTCGGGGCCAGTTCGACCCGGTTCAGGTATCCCGCCTCCACGCGCGCGTGCACGAGCAGATGCGGTACGCCGCCCAGGCGCCGGAACAGAAAGGCCGCCACGCCCGTGCCGCAGGGCTCGATCAGGGGCTGGGACCAGCCGGTGACCTCGCGGTTCCCGGCCTCGACGGCGACACCGGTGACCTTGAAGAAGCGGCCGTCGGGGCGGCGGATGCCGTCCGCGTCCCGGGTCCAGCCCTCGACGTCGGCGAGCGGCATGAGCCGGACGTCGACGTCGTGCCGGGCGCGTTCGGCGGTGAACCAGGAGAGCAGTTCGAGGTCGGAGTGCAGGGCGCCCGCCTCGGTCTCCGGCAGCGGCAGACAGCCCAGGACGGTACGGGCGTCCATGTTGACGAGGTTGTCCAGCCGCAGCAGCTCGCCGAGCTGGCCGAGGGTCAGCCAGATGTGGTCGGGGCCGCACGGCACCTCGGTGTCGGCGGCTTCGACCAGCATGTTCCGGTTGGCCTTGCGGTAGAACCAGGCACCGTGCTCCGACTGGAGCGAGTCGGCGAGCACCAGGTGGGGCGGGGCGCCCGTGAAGTGCTCCAGGTACTTCACCCCCGAACCGGCGTGCACCCGCTGGTAGTTGCTGCGGGTGGCCTGCACGGTCGGCGAGAGCTGGATCAGGTTGGGGTTCCCGGGCTCCATCTTCGCCTGCATCAGGAAGTGCAGGACGCCGTCGAACTCCTTGGCGAGGATGCCGAGGATGCCGACCTCCGGCTGGTGGATGACGGGCTGCTGCCAGCTGCCGTACGGTCCCTCGTCGACCCGTGCGGACAGGCCGCGCACGGCGAAGAACCGGCCGCTGCGGTGCACGAGGTCACCGGTGCCAGGGGCGAAGGACCACTGCTCGAGCCGGTCCAGCGGCACCCGGCGGACGGTGAAGCGGTGGGCGCGGGCCCGCTCGGCGAGCCAGCCGGTGACGTCCTCCGTACGCAGGTGCCGGCCCGCCCCGGTGACGGCGGCGGACCGGGCCAGCCGCGCGGGCAGGTCCGCCGCGACCCGGGGACGCAGCAGCGCGGCGGTGCTCATGCCCGGCCTCCCCCGACCGCCTCTGCGGCCGGATCCGTCTGGTCCGCGAGATGGTGCACCGTCCGCCGCAGTGCCTCGCCGAGCTCGGTGCGCGGCTCCCAGCCGGTGACGGACCGGAACGCGGAGGCGTCGATGGTGATGCTGCTGAAGTCCCCGGCCTCGGCGTGCTCGGGCGGCGGCACCGACAGCACCGGTACGCGCGGCCGCCCGGTGCGTTCCGCGACGAGGTCGGCGACCTGCTCGAAGACGGGTCCGAGGGGCCGGCCCTCGCCGGTGCCGAGCAGCCAGTGGCGCCCGGCCAGCGCCTCGGCGTGGTCCAGGCCGGCGACCACGGCGCGGGCCAGGTCGTCGATGTACAGCAGATCGCGGCGGACCGTCCCGTCGTGCCACATCGTCAGTGGCTCCCCCGCCAGCGCGCGGCGGGCCATCGCCGAGACGACGCCGCGGTCACGGGCCGTGGGCCCGGCGCCGGGCCCGAACACGGTGGGCAGCCGCAGTGACGTCCCGTACAGCACACCGCGGGCGTCGGCGTCGAGCAGCAGCCGCTCGGCGGCCAGCTTCTGACGGTCGTACGGGCCCTTCGGGCGGTCCGGTTCGGTGCCGTCGAGCACCGCCTTGCCGGTCGGGCCGACCTGGGACGCGGCGCCGGTGAACACGACCTTCGTGCGGGGTCCGGCAGGGCGGTCGGCGAGGGTGTCGACGAGGTCGCGGACGAGGCCCACGTTGACCCGCTCGGCGGCCGTGTCGCCGTCCTCGATCCGCCAGGTGGCGGTGGCCGAGCTGTACAGCGTGGCGAGGACGACCGCGTCGGCGTCCGCCACGGCGGCGGCCGTCTCGCCCGGCTCGGTGAGGTCGGCGGCCCGTACCTCGACGTCGGCGCGGGCCCCGGGCGGGACGGCCGCGGGGCGCCGGGAGACCGCCCGGATCCGGACCGGGCGGGCGGCGAGTTCCCGCAGGACGGCCGAGCCGACGAAGCCGGTGGCGCCGAGCAGGGCGATGGTGGGGGTCACGGCCACAGCGCGGCCTCCACTTCACGGCAGGTGTCGTAGGCGGGCAGCAGGCCCTTCTCCCGCGCCTCGGTGAGCGTGGGGGCGCTGCTGTCGCGGGCGGACAGCCGCAGCTCGTGTGCGTCGGGCAGCGGCAGACCGAGCGCCGCATCCAGCGGGGACACCGCCAGCTCGTGCTCGGCGACGTACCCCTCCGACATCACGTACACGACGATCGAGTCGTCCTGCTGGGACAGGAAGGCGTGGCCGACGCCGACCGGGATGTACAGGGCACGGCAGTCCGCGCCGCTGAGCTCGGTGGCCTCCCACCGGCCGAAGGTGGGCGACCCCACCCTGAGGTCGACGAGGAAGTCCAGCACCCGTCCGTACGGGCAGTAGACGTACTTGGCCCGGCCGGGCGGGGTGGCGGTGTAGTGGATGCCGCGGAGCACCCCGCGGGCGGACACGTTGTGGCTGATGTCCTTGACCGGGAACAGCGGCCGGCCCAGGGCCGCGGAGAACGTGGCCTCCTGGTACGGCGACGCGAAGGATCCCCGGTCGTCCCCGAAGACCTGGGGTGTGAACTCGCGGACGCCTTCGATGGCCGGCGTGCGCACCTGCATGACGCTCACTCGCTCTTCTCCTTGGCAGTGGTGATCTCCAGCAGGTACTGGCCGTACGGCGAGTGGGACAGGGCCAGTCCGAGCCGGTGGGAGGTGTCGGCGTCGATGTAGCCCATGCGCCAGGCGATCTCCTCGATGCAGCCGATGCGCACGCCCTGTCTGCGGGAGAGGATCTGCACGTACTGGCCGGCCTCGGTGAGCGCGTCGTGGGTGCCCGTGTCGAGCCAGACGAAGCCCCGGCCCAGCTGGACGAACTCGGCCTTCCCGCGCTCCAGATAGGCCCGGTTGACGTCGGTGATCTCGAGTTCGCCGCGGTCGGAGGGGCGCAGCCCGCGGGCGATGTCGACGACGTCGTTGTCGTAGAAGTACAGCCCGGTGACGGCCAGGTTGGAGCGCGGTGCCTCGGGCTTCTCCTCCAGGCGCAGGAGACGGCCGGAGGCGTCCACCTCGCCGACCCCGTACCGTTCGGGGTCGCCGACCGGGTAGCCGAACAGGACGCAGCCGTCGATGTCCCGCGCGCTGGTGCGCAGGATCTCGCCGAAGCCCGGCCCGTGGAAGAGGTTGTCGCCGAGGACCAGCGCGACGGAGTCGTCGCCGATGTGCTCGGCGCCGACGACGAAGGCGTCGGCGATGCCCCGGGGTTTGTCCTGTTCGGCGTAGGTGAGCCGCAGTCCGAGCCGGGAGCCGTCGCCGAGCAGCCGCTGGAAGCCGGGGACGTCCTGCGGGGCGGCGATGATCTGGATCTCGGTGATGCCGGCCAGCATCAGCACGGACAGCGGATAGTAGATCATGGGCTTGTCGTAGACCGGCAGCATCTGTTTCGAGACGCCCAGCGTGATCGGATACAGCCGGGTCCCGTGGCCGCCGGCCAGGATGATCCCCTTCATGTGCCGGTCCCCTCGGCCGCCCCGTCGGCAGCCGTCGCCTCGAAGTGGCTCGGCCGGCCGTCCTCGTACACCTCGCGGCCCAGGCGCTCGGCGTCCCGGCGGTGCATCAGCTGCCAGGTGCCGTCGGCGTGCCGGAGCACCACGGAGTGCCACGGCGTGGTCCACACATCGGCCGCGCCGACCAGCCGGATACCGAACTTGGCCTCACCGCGGCTCTGCGGGTGGATGGACAGCCGGACGTTCCGTGGGTGGTGCTCGGCGATCAGCTCGCCCCAGGCCCGGCTGCGGACGATGACCTCGTAGGCCCGGCGGCGGCAGTCCCGCTGGAGCGCCGAGCGGGAGCCGTCCCACTCGGCCACGTCCTCCATCAGGAACTTGGTGATGCCGCGGTACATGCGCAGGGTGGACTCGTCGCTGCGCACCTCCTCGCGGAGTTCCTCGACCGACGGGCCGAGGGTCTCGGCGGCGACCTTGCGCTTCTCGTCGTAGGACAGGTCGGGCCCGTAGACGTCCTTCAGGTCGAAGGTGTCGAGATACGAGGAGAGGCCCTCGGCGCGGATCATCGCGCGCAGCTCGCTGCCATAGGCGTCGATGTGCTCGTCGGGGACGCCGATGACGTCACCGAAGATATGGCCGTCGGAGCAGATCAGGATCTTCGCGCCGGGGGCGTACACCTTGCCGATCTCCGCGCACAGGGAGCCCAGGAACCGCAGCGCGAGCCGCTCCCCGTGGTCCGGTAAGTGGCTGAGGACCTTGTCCGGGTTGGGCGACTTGCAGGGGAAGCCGGGCAGGCTGAAGATCACCGGTTCGTCCCGCCGGACGAAGTCGCCTATCTGGCGCAGCTGCTCCGGGAAGTCCTGGGCGGTGTCCAGGTGCGGATCGGGCTCGGCGGCCCTGCGGTGCGGGAGCAGCAGTTCCAGGATCTCGCGGCTGACGCGTTCGGCCGCGGAGGCATGGGTGAAGGTGGTGGACATCTGGGACATGGGTCATCGACTCGCTTCCACTGAAGGCTGGACGCAGAGATGCCGTCGGATGGCAGTTCTGCGGTACGTGGCCGGGGGACGGCGGCCGGACGCTCAGTTCGTTCGGTGCCGTACGGGGCAGCCGGTGGCCGGGGCTGCCTCCGAGGTGCCGTAGGAGACGGGCAGTTGGTTGACGCCGCGCGCGAGGACGGCGCCGATCCACTCGAGGTCCTGGTCCGCGACGGCGAGTCGCAGTCCGGGCAGCCGGGTGAGCAGCGCGCGCAGGGCGATCTGGAGTTCGATACGGGCAAGGGCGGCACCCGGGCAGAAGTGGATGCCGTGGCCGAAGGCCAGGTGCGGGTTGGGTGTGCGGTCCAGGTCGAGGGTGTCGGCGTCGGGGAACCGTTCCGGGTCGCGGTTGGCGGCGCTCAGCGACACGATGACCGAGTCGCCGGCCGGGATACGGGTGCCGAAGAGGTCGGCGTTCTCGGCGAAGAACCGCCAGGTGGTGAGCTCGAAGGCGCTGTCGTAGCGCAGGAGTTCCTCCACGGCCCGGGCCAGCAGTCCCTGCTCGCCCGCCTCGCCGTCCCGCACGGCGTCCTGCAGCCGGCGCAGCTCGGCGGGGTGGCGCAGCAGGGCCACGAGGGCGGTGGTGATCTGGTTGGTCACCGGCTCCTGTCCGGCGACCAGCAGCTGGAAGACGACGGAGTCGCGCTCCTCCTTGCTGATCGCGCCCTCCTCGCACGCCACGACGAGCTTGGTGAGCAGGTCGTCGCCGGGGTTTCGGCGCTTGTCCTCGGTGACCTCGGCGATATAGCCCTGCAGCCCGCGCAGACGCCCCTCGTACACCGGCCGCTGCGGGTCGGTGGGGCCGACGGGCTGCACGACCTTGCCCCAGTCGCGGTCGAACCGCGCCGCCAGGGCCTCGGGCAGGCCGATCACTTCGGCGAGGACGCGGAAGGGGAAGTGCGCGGCGAAGGCGCCGACGACATCGATCTCCCCGGCCTCGGGGGTGTCGAGGGCCGCGTCGAGCAGTTCGGTGGCGATCTCCTCGAACCGGGGCCGCATGCGCTCGACATGGCGGGGCGCGAACGCCTCGGTGACCATTTTCCGCATCACCGTGTGCTTCGGCGGGTCCTGGTGCAGCAGATGGACCTGGAGCTGGGAGTGCTGCGGTTCCGGCATGATGGCGGCGCGCTCGCGCCAGGCACTGTTGCCGAGGTCGTGGTTCTTGCCGAGACGGTCGTCGTTGAGCGCGCTGTGCGCGGCCTCGTAGCCGGTGACCAGCCATGCGTTGACGCCGCTGGGGAAGTTGACCCGGTGCACCGGGCCCTCCTCGCGGAGCTTTCGGTACAGCGGGTATGGGTCGGTCTTGTACTCCTTGCCGTAGAGGGGCAGCGGTTCGGAGTTCGGCATGGCAGGGCGCTTCCTTCCTGAGGGAAAGGTGGGCACGGGAATCACGGGAATTCCCGGGTTCTTCTCGACCGCCCGGTCACTGCTGGGGCGCGATGATCTCGCCGGTCCGCGCGTCGCGTACCGTGATCGCCTCCATGGGGCAGATCTCCGCGGCGTCGATCACGCGGGCGTCCGGGTCGGTCAGCTCGGCCACCGCCCGGGCCCGGCCGGCGTCCAGGCGCAGCCGGCCGTGCGCGGTGGCGAGGCACAGACCGGAGCCGGCGCAGGCGTACCGGTCGACCTCGAGCAGCCACTGGGCCCGGTCTCTGGTGCGGGTCTCGCCTCGCTCACCAGGGCCGGACGGCACCGGCATCACCATGTGACCAGCAGGGATTCCGGGGCCCGTGCGATCAGGCCGGGCTTCCACGGGACGTCGTCCACCGAGCCCGCGAGGCGCAGGCCGGGGAATCGGTCGAGCAGTCCGCCGATCGCGGCCTTGAGTTCGGCGCGGGCGAGGGCCGCTCCGAGGCAGTAGTGAATGCCGTGCCCGAAACCGAGATGCGGATTGCGCTCACGGTCGAAGCGGATGGTCTCCGGGTCCTCGAAAACCCGCTCGTCGCGGTCGCCCGCGGCCCGCTGGAAGATGACCGTCTCGCCCTTGCGGATGAGAACCCCGCCGATCTCGACGTCCTCGGAGGCCCGGCGCGGGAAACTGCCCGTCGAGCGCAGCGGAATGATGCGCAGCATCTCCTCGATGGCGGGATCCAACAGGGTGCGGTCCGCCAGGAGTTGTTCGTAGAGATCATGCTGGGCCAGCAGCAGGAACGACACGTTGGAGATCATGCTGAGCGAGGTCTCGTGGCCGGCCATGAGAATGCCGATTCCGGTCCGGACGGCCTCCACCTCCGTCATCTGCCCGGCGTCCAGCGCCTCGATGAGGACGGAGATCAGGTCGTCGGAGGGACTGGCCCGGCGTAGGGAGATCAGCTTGCGCAGGAATTGCTCGAGTCCGTCCCGGGCCTCGTTCACCTCCTCCCTGGTGTGCGCGGAGGTGGCCACGAAGACATCGGAGTACCTGCGGAATTCCGCCCGCTCCTCGTAGGGGACGCCGAACAACTCCACGATCATGCGGACCGGGAGCGGAATCGCCAGCCGCTGTACGAGATCGCCGGGCGGGCCGGCCTCCTCCATCGCGTCGAGTTCCGTGGTGACCAGCTCCCGCATCCGGTCGGTGAGGTCCGAGACGATGCGCGGCCGGAACGCGTGCGCGACGATCTTGCGCATCTTTCCGTGGTCCGGCGGGTCCATGCTGAGCAGGTTCCCGGGGCGCAGCGGCAGGGGCGTGACCCGCGCGGTGTCGGGTTCCGTGGCCCAGCGGGAGCTGAACCGGGGGTCGGCGAGGAACTCCTTGATCTCGTGGTATCCGGTGATCAGCCAGGCCTCACCGCCGTACGGCATGGTGACCCGGGACACCGGCTCGGTCCGGCACAGCTCCATGTAACGGGGATTCAGATCGAGCCGGACCACGGGACCGAAAGGGTATTGCGGAGGCCTGGAAGTGTCTTTGGCCGTATCCGTGACGGTCACGGCATTCCCCCTTCTGTGAATGGTCCGTCGCATGCGGAAACTGCGGAGCCGTTGCACTCGAGTGGTGGCGGTCTCGACGCATGACCCGGGCACGGGTCCGCGGAATTCCGGCAGCGAGGACCAAAAGATCTGACGAAAGCTCTTCGAGCAGGACTGGCCGGTCGTCGGTCATCGGCATTGCGACCGCGTCGCACTCAGCCTGTCGCTCGGGGATCCTCTCACAGAAACCATCGGGCGGAAGGCGTTCGAAATCGAGGCTCGCATTCCGCAAAAAAGGCGGCGGACAGCGCGTTCAAGCGCTGCCCGCCGCCTTGTTGTCGGCGATACCGGCGTTGTAGGCGTTCAAGTCACCTGCGGGCGTAGAGCCGCATCGTGACCGGTCCGAAGACCAGCAGGAACAGTCCCGCCCATCCCAGCACCCAGGCGATGTCCGCGGACGGCCAGTCGCCGGCCATCAGACCCCGTACCGCCTCGCACAGATGGGTGACCGGGCTGTTGTTGACGAATGCCTGCAGCCAGCCCGGCATGGTCTCCGGGTCGACGAACACGTTGCTCAGGAAGGACAGCGGGAAGATGACCATCATCGAGACGCCCATCACCGACTTCTCCGTGCGCAGCAGCAGGCCGAACATGGTCCACACCCAGGAGAAGGCGAAGCTGAAGACCAGCAGCAGGACCACCCCCGCCAGCACCCCGACGGGCCCGCCGTCCGGCCGGAAGCCGAGGATCAGACCCACCGTCAGGATGACGGCCGAGGCGACGGTGTAGCGGAGCATGTCGCCCAGCAGATAGCCGACCATGGGCGCGGGCCGCCAGATCGGCAGGGTCTTGAAGCGGTCGAAGACGCCCTTGGCGATGTCCACGTTGATCGAGATGCCCGTGTACATCGTCGTCATGATGATCGACATCACCAGGATCCCGGGCAGCAGGAACTGGATGTACTCCTCGGTCGAGCCCGCCAGCGCCCCGCCGAACAGGTACGTGAACATCAGCACGAACATGATCGGCATCGCGGTGACGTCGAAGAGCTGCTCCGGCACATGCTTGATCTTCAGCATGGCCCGCCAGCCGAAGGCCATCGACGCCGCCGGGGCGCCGGCCCGCGGCCGCTTCCCGGCCGGGGCGACCAGCAGTGCGGCCAGGGACTCGGTGGAGACCCGGGCGGGACCGTCGGCGCGGTCCTCGGTCTTGGTCGCGGTGCTCATGCCATGGCCTCCTGCACGGTACGGCCGCTGCCGGCGCCGTCGCCGGTCAGGGCGAGAAAGACCTCGTCGAGGCTGGGCTGCCCCAGCGAGAAGGTGTCGACGGCGATTCCGGCCCGGGCCAGCTCGGCCAGGGCGCGGGAGGCCAGTTCGGCCGCTCCGGAGCCGTCGGCCCCGGCGCCCACGCGAGCCGTGAGGGCGAACGGGTCGGGATCGAGCTGTACGGGCATGCCGTCCAGGCACAACGCCAACACACGCTCGGCATCCGGTCGTTGGGCGGCGTCACACAGCCGCAGATGCACCGACCCGGCGCCCACGGAGGCCTTGAGCTCACCCTTGGTGCCCTCGGCGATCACCTTGCCGCTGTCGATCACCGCGATCCGCGAGGCCAGCTGGTCGGCCTCGTCCAGGTACTGGGTGGTGAGCAGCACCGTGGTGCCCTGGCCGACGATCGCCCGCACGATCTCCCACACCTGGTTGCGGCTGCGCGGGTCCAGGCCGGTGGTCGGCTCGTCCAGGAAGAGCAGGTCGGGGGTGTTGAGGATGGACGCCGCGATGTCGAGCCGGCGCCGCATACCCCCGGAGTACGTCTTCACCTGCCGGTCGGCCGCCTCGGTCAGGACGAAGGCCTCCAGCATCTGCGCGGCGCGGCCACGGGCGGCGGACTTGCCGTGGCCGAGGAGCCGGCCGAGCAGGACCAGGTTCTCGGCGCCGGTCAGGTCCTCGTCCAGCGAGGCGTACTGGCCGGTGAGGGAGACGCGGGCGCGCACCTCGTCCGCCTCGCGGACGACGTCCCGGCCGAAGACGCGGGCCTGGCCGCCGTCCGGCCGCAGCAGGGTCGCGAGCATCTTCACGAAGGTCGTCTTGCCCGCCCCGTTGGGGCCGAGCACGCCGTAGACCATGCCCTGGGGGATGACGAGGTCGATACCGTCGACGGCCCGCTTGTCCCCGTAGGTCTTCACCAGCCCCTCGGTCTCGATGGCGGCTGCCGAACTGCCGGCGGTCATCGGGTCCTCCCCCGTCGGGTCCTGGATGCGGTCTCTTTCGTACGGTCCGGGCGACCGTGGATGCTGTCCGTGCCGGTCGGTGCAAGTGCCCCGGCAGGCAACGTTTGCCCGTCGAGGAGCGGCGTCCGGTGCGTGCTCTCGGCGTGCCGGCCGGAAGTCCTCGTACTGGATGTACTTGGGCTTTCGGCCGGTGCGGCGAGTGGGGGTACCTCCCACGCCGTTAAGGCAGTGGGGGAGCGTGCCGGGCGTCGCGAGGGGGCGAACATTGCCTGTCGGGGCACTAGCTCAGCCATGCGAGCCGCCCGGGGCCGCTTGGGCGGTCGGCGAGGCCTGCGCGGTCCGGCTGCGGATCCGCGCCAGGGCGAGCAGGCCGCCGACGCCCGGGATGGCGGCGCGCCAGCGGGCGCCCGACCCGGCCGCGGCCGGGGCCATGCACGCGGCGCCGATGGTGACGAGATACGCCGAGCCGTGCACCGGCCCGACGAGCGAGGTGATCACCTGCAGATGGACGGTGAACAGGTTCAGGAAGAGCAGGGCGAGGGAGGCCGCCTCGACGCCGGCCGCGATCCGCAACGTACGCACCGGATCACGCTCCCGCGGTGGAGTCGGATAACAGCACCTTGGTCACTGGTGGACCCTTTCGTCGTCGGCATGCATTGGCTGCCAATAGATAGCACACCAATACCCGGGTTGTGTAGGCTGCCGACTTATGAGACAGGATGCAGTGCGCGGCCACCTGGACGGACTGCTGCTGGCCGTGCTCGAACCCGGGCCCCTGCACGGCTACGCGATCATCACCGCCGTCCAGCAGCGCAGCGGAGGCGCACTCGAACTGCGTACGGGCACGATCTATCCGGCGCTCAACCGGCTCGAGCGCATCGGGCTGCTGCGCAGCAGCTGGCAGTCCGCCGGCGAGCGCCGCAGGCGGTGCTACGAGCTCACCGAGGCCGGACGCCGGACTCTGGCCAGCGAGCGGACGGCGTGGCAGGAGTTCACCACCGCCATCGGCTCGGTCCTGAACCCCGTCACGCCGCCCGGAGTCGCCACATGAGCGCCGTCACCCCCCAGACCGACCCCATCGAGGACTACGTCTCCACCCTGGCCGCCGCCTTACACGGCCCGGCGCGCACCAAGGCACGCATGGTGGCCGAGGTGCGTGAGGACCTGACGGACGCGGTGTCGGAACGCACCCGGGCGGGGCTGACGTACCAGCGTGCCGC
>NZ_JBQQCE010000142.1:0-21062 GCF_052245645.1 Streptomyces sp. KR55
TCCCGCACGAGGAGGACCCGGTGGCGTTCTCCTCCGAGCTCGTCAACTGGCTGCAGGATCCCGAGCCCGACCGATGAAGCGCGCCGGGGCTGCGGCCCGGCCGGCTGAAAGACCCCGAACCCGATCGGTGACCGAGCCGATGCGCCCGGTATGCGGTTCTGAACGCCTGTACTACGAACAGCCAAATGCCTGGCGCATAGGCCAATTGGGCGCTCCTGGGGCGGTTATCGACCTTGGGCCAGGGGCACACGTCGGGGTATGGGCTGGACGCACGACTACAGTGACGCAGCACGCACTCGCCGCTCGGGCAATGGCCTGAGCTCCCACCAGCGGGGCACCCCGCAACTGGCGGGCACGGAACTCAGGGTGGGCATCCCGCGCATTCTGCGCCGGCGTGCGCGCTGGGTCTCGATGCGCCTGCGTCACCCGCGCGGCTGATCGCTCAAACGGCCCTCACAGGGCGCAGCTGTCGCTGCCCACCTGCTGGTTGGCCGTACGCCCCTTGGTGATGTCCTCGCGGATCTCGTCCACGGTCAGCGCGTATCCCGTCTCGGCGTCGTCGAGGGACTTCGCGAAGACCACGCCGTAGACCTTGCCTTCGGGCGTGAGCAGCGGGCCGCCGGAGTTGCCCTGGCGGACGATCGCGTACAGCGAGTAGACATCACGGCGGACCGTGCCCCGGTGGTAGATGTCCGGTCCGTTGGCCGTTATGCGCCCGCGTACGCGCGCGGAGCGCACGTCGTACGCGCCGTTCTCCGGGAAGCCCGCGACGATCGCGCTGTCGCCGCTGGCCGCGTCCTCGGAGGTGAACTCGAGGGCGGGCGCGTCCAGGTCGGGTACGTCGAGTACGGCGATGTCGCGCTCCCAGTCGTACAGGACGACCGTCGCGTCGTACCGCCTGCCCTCGCCGCCTATCTGGACGGTGGGCTCGTCGACGCCCCCGACGACATGCGCGTTGGTCATGACCCGGCGCTCGTCGAAGACGAAGCCGGTGCCCTCCAGGACCTTGCCGCAGCTCTGGGCGGTGCCCATCACCTTGACGATGGAGCGCTGGGCGCGGGCTGCGACGGCACTGTTCGCGAGGGCGGGGTCCGGGGGCTGGACGTCGGTGATCGGCTCGTTCGAGAACGGGCTGAAGACCTGTGGGAAGCCGTTCTGCGCAAGGACCGAGGAGAAGTCCGCGAACCAGGTGTCGGCCTGTGCGGGCAGGGCCCGGGACACCCCGAGCAGCACCTTGGAGTTGCGCACCTCCTTGCCGAGGGTCGGCAGCGTGGTACCGGCCAGCGCCGAGCCGATCAGCCACGCCACCAGCAGCATGGCGACGACGTTGACCAAGGCGCCGCCGGTCGCGTCCAGGGCGCGGGCCGGAGACCAGGTGATGTACCGGCGCAGCTTGTTGCCGAGGTGAGTGGTCAGGGCCTGGCCGACCGAGGCACAGACGATCACGACGACGACGGCGACCACGGCGGCGGTCGTGTTCACCTCGGAGTTGTCGGTGAGCGCGTCCCAGATGACGGGCAGTGTGTAGACGGCGACGAGACCGCCGCCCAGGAAGCCGATCACCGACAGGATGCCGACGACGAAGCCCTGGCGGTAGCCCACGATCGCAAACCACACGGCGGCGACCAGCAACAGGATGTCCAGCACGTTCACCGCTTCAAGCCTCGCCTCATCACTTCGCGGTCACTCCAGGTCGGCCGGGGGCCCGGCAACAGCACGAGGGCCACCCTGTCATGACCGCCAGTCCAGCGGGACCTGCTTGTCGGGGTCCCACAGCTTCTCCCAGCCCGCGAAGTGCAGCAGACGGTCGATGATTCCGGCTGTGAAGCCCCACACCAGGGCCGATTCGACCAGAAATGCCGGGCCCCGGTGACCGCTGGGGTGAACGGCGGTCGCACGGTGGGCGGGGTCCGTGAGATCCGCCACGGGAACCGTGAAGACCCGCGCCGTCTCGTTCGGGTCCACGACGCCGACCGGGCTCGGCTCGCGCCACCAGCCGAGTACCGGCGTGACGACGAATCCGCTGACCGGGATGTAGAGCTTGGGCAGCACACCGAACAGCTGCACACCGGACGGGTCGAGGCCGGTCTCCTCCTCGGCCTCGCGGAGAGCGGCCCACAGCGGCCCGTCCGCCGTGGGGTCGCCGTCCTCGGGGTCGAGAGCACCGCCGGGGAAGGAGGGCTGACCGGCATGCGAGCGCAGTGAGCTCGCCCGCTCCATCAGCAGCAGCTCGGGGCCGCGCTCGCCCTCGCCGAACAGGATGAGTACGGCGGACTGGCGGCCGGCGCCGTCCGTCGGCGGCAGGAAGCGGCTCAGCTGCAACGGCTCGACCGTCTCCACAGCGTGCACCACCGGGTCCAGCCAGGCGGGCAGACCCTCCTTGCTGAGCGTCACCGAACCGCCCTGAGTATGACTCGCACGTGTCATCGCCACCCCCGTCGTCCGTTTACGTCCAACGCCGGACGGCACCGAGATCGTTCCGGCCGCTCCGAGGTCTGTGCAGTGTGCGCCGCTTCTCCCGTCATCCGGCCCCCAGCGACGGGGCCGGCTTGCCGCCCGCGTCCAGATAGGCCTGCGGGGGCTTCAGCCGCTGGCCGGGATAGCCGCCCTTCTCGTACTTGAGCAGCTTCTTCGCCTTCTCCGGGTCCGTCTCGCCCTCGCCGTACGCCGGGCAGAGCGGGGCGATGGGGCAGGCGCCGCAGGCGGGCTTGCGGGAGTGGCAGATACGGCGGCCGTGGAAGATCACATGGTGCGAGAGCATCGTCCACTCGCTCTTGGGGAAGAGCGCGCCGACGGCGGCCTCGATCTTGTCCGGGTCGGTCTCCTCGGTCCACTGCCAGCGTCGCACCAGCCGCTGGAAGTGCGTGTCCACGGTGATGCCGGGACGGCCGAAGGCGTTGCCGAGCACCACGAACGCGGTCTTGCGGCCGACGCCGGGCAGCTTCACGAGGTCCTCGAGCCGTCCGGGAACCTCGCCGCCGAACTCCTCCACCAACGCCTTCGACAGCCCCATCACCGACTTGGTCTTGGCCCGGAAGAATCCGCACGGCCGCAGGATCTCCTCGACCTCCTCCGGGTTGGCGGCGGCCAGGTCCTCGGGGCCCGGGTACCTGGCGAACAGGGCCGGGGTCGTCTGGTTGACGCGCAGGTCCGTGGTCTGGGCGGACAGGACTGTGGCGACCAGGAGCTGGAAGGGGTTCTCGAAATCGAGCTCCGGATGCGCGTACGGGTAGACCTCGGCGAGCTCGCGGTTGATGCGGCGGGCGCGGCGGACCAGGGCCGTACGGGACTCGTTGCTGGGCGGCTTCGGGGCGACGGTCTTCGCGGGCGGGGCCTTCTTGACGGCGGCGGAGGCCTTCTTGGGGGCGACGACGGCCTTCTTCCGCCCGAGGGTCGCCTTCCGGGCCATGGCGGTGGCCGTCCCGGCGGCCGCGGACTTCTTCGCGGGCGCCTTCTTAGCCGTTGCCTTCTTCGCGGCGGCCTTCTTCGCCGGCGCCTTCTTCGCGGTCGCCTTCTTCTCGGTCGCGCTTTTTACCGACGCCCCTTTTGTCGCTTTTGCCGCTTTCTTTCCGCCATCGGGCTCCTGTTCGCCCACGGCAGAATCCCGACGTACAACCACCCGTGCAGCCCCCTAGGCCTGTGCTCTCACCGGCTATTTGGACACTCGGCCAGCCTAAGGCCCTGCACCGACATCCGCCCTGGACCCCGAAGATCGGCGCCCAATTGGACCCCTGCCGCTTACCTGGGGACAGCCGTGCGGCATCCTTGTGACAGATCACACTGTTTGGTCCGTCCGGCAAAATGGGCACCAGGGTCCCCTGGTACACACGGGGGAGCAAGATTCCCCTGAGCAGGTCGACAAGGAGAGAACTCGTGGACGACGTTCTGCGGCGCAATCCGCTCTTCGCGGCGCTCGACGACGAGCAGGCCGCGGAGCTGCGCGCCTCCATGAGTGAGGTGACCCTCGCAAGGGGTGACTCCCTGTTCCACGAGGGCGACCCGGGCGACCGGCTCTACGTGGTCACCGAGGGCAAGGTCAAGCTTCACCGCACATCCCCCGACGGCCGCGAGAACATGCTGGCCGTCGTCGGACCGAGCGAGCTCATCGGCGAACTGTCGCTCTTCGACCCGGGCCCGCGTACCGCGACCGCCACCGCGCTCACCGAGGTCAAGCTGCTCGGCCTCGGCCACGGCGACCTCCAGCCCTGGCTGAACGCCCGCCCCGAGGTCGCCTCCGCGCTGCTGCGTGCCGTCGCCCGTCGGCTGCGCAAGACCAACGACGCAATGTCCGACCTCGTTTTCTCGGACGTCCCGGGCCGTGTGGCCCGCGCCCTGCTGGACCTCTCCCGCCGGTTCGGCGTCCAGTCCGAGGAGGGCATCCACGTCGTCCACGACCTGACGCAGGAGGAGCTGGCCCAGCTGGTCGGCGCGTCCCGCGAGACGGTCAACAAGGCGCTGGCGGACTTCGCCCAGCGCGGGTGGCTCCGCCTGGAGGCGCGTGCGGTGATTCTGCTGGACGTGGAGAGGCTGGCGAAGCGCTCGCGCTGAGCGTCGGCAGGCCACGTTGTGGTCGTCGTCCTGGGGGCTGCCGCCCCCAGATCCCCGCTTCAGTCTGAACGGCCTCGTCCTCAAACTCCCCCAGAGGGGGCACCCCAGAAGGGCTGAATGAGCTGACCGGCGCCCGAAAATGAACTGCCCCGAAGCTCACGTCACGGCACAGTGGGCCAATGTCCAAGCCCCATCTCCCCAAAGGCCTCGACCCCCAGGGCTACCTCACCCGCGAGGGCTCCCTCGAGCGCGTCCAGTCCCCCTTCCGTCCCGTCGTCGCCGCCGCCCGGGACGGGCTGCCGGACGTCTTCGGGACACGGCTGCACAGCGCGTACCTCTACGGGTCGATTCCGCGCGGCACCGCGCGCGTGGGGCGCAGCGACCTGGATCTGCTGGTCGCCCTGTGGGAGGAGCCCGGTGACGCGGACCGCGCCGCCGCCCGTGCCCTGGGCGAGGCCCTCGACAGGGAGTTCCCCGAGATCGACGGGGCGGGGACGCTGCTGTACAGCCGTACGCGGCTGCTGAGCGAGCTGGAGAGGCACGACCTGGGCTGGTTCGTCGCCTGTCTGTGCACGCCGCTGCTCGGGGAGGATCTCGCCGAGCACCTGCCACGGTACCGGCCCGACAGCCTCCTCGCCCGCGAGACCAACGGTGATCTCGCCCTCCTCCTGCCCCGCTGGCGCGAGCGGATCGCCGCCGCCGACACGGACGAGGCCCGTCGGCCGCTCGTGCGCTTCATGTCCCGGCATCTCGTCCGCACCGGCTTCACGCTCGTCATGCCCCACTGGGGTGGCTGGACCAGCGATCTGACGGAGATGGCCGAGATCTTCGGCGCGTACCACCCCACGCACGCGGAACAGATGAACACCGCGGCCGTCGCCGGGTACGAGCCAACCGGAGACCCTGCCCTTCTCAGGTCGTACGTCGACGACCTCGGGCCGTGGCTCGCCGGGGAGTACGCGCGCGTGCACGGCATCAAGGCGCCCCGCCCCGACTGAGCCGTCGGCCCACCGAGCTAGATGAGCCCGTGCTCCTCGAGGTAGTCCAGCTGCGCCCGTACCGACAGCTCAGCGGCCGGCCACAGGGAGCGGTCCACGTCCGCGTACACGTGGGCGACGATCTCGGCCGGCGTCCGGTAGCCGTCCTCGACGGCCGTCTCCACCTGGGCGAGCCGGTGGGCACGATGGGCGAGGTAGTACTCCACGGCGCCCTGGGCGTCGTCCAGGACGGGTCCGTGGCCCGGGAGCACCGTGTGGACGCCGTCGTCGACCGTGAGGGACCTCAGGCGCCGCAGGGAGTCCAGATAATCGCCCAGGCGGCCGTCGGGGTGCGCCACCACCGTCGTACCGCGCCCCAGGATCGTGTCGCCGGTCAGGACGGCCCGGTCGGCCGGGAGGTGGAAGGAGAGGGAGTCCGCGGTGTGGCCCGGCGTCGGTACGACCCTGAGCTCCAGGCCGCCGACCGTGATCACGTTCCCGGCGGCCAGGCCTTCGTCGCCCAGCCGCAGCGCCGGGTCGAGCGCCCGCACCTTGGTGCCGGTCAGCTCGGCGAAGCGGGCGGCGCCCGCCGCGTGGTCGGGGTGACCGTGGGTCAGGAGGGTCAGGGCGATGCGCCGGCCGGTCTGTTCGGCGGTGTCGATGACGGTGCGCAGGTGGCCCTCGTCCAGGGGGCCCGGGTCGATCACGACGGCCGCCGAGGAGTCGGGTTCCGCCAGGATCCAGGTGTTGGTGCCGTCCAGGGTCATCGCGGACGCGTTGGGCGCGAGGACGTTGACCGCCCGCAGGGTGGTGGGGCCGGAGAGGACCCCGCCGCGCGGCCGACCGAGAAGGGCGCTTGCGTCCGTCATGCGGGGGCTCCACCGGTCGGGATGTGCTTGGTGAACTCGTCGTGTCCCGGCCAGGCGAGCACGATCTCGCCGCCCTCCAGACGGGCCTGCGCCAGGACGGGCGTCAGGTCGCGGTCCGGGGCCGAGGCGAGCGCCTCGGCGGCCGTGCCGTACGCCGTCAGCTGCCGCAGGGTCGCGATCGTGGGCGGCATCATCAGCAGCTCGCCCTTGTCGTACGACGCGGCCGCCTCCGCGGGCCGGATCCACACCGTGCGGTCCGCCTCCGTGGAGGCGTTGCGGGTGCGCTGGCCCTCGGGGAGGGCGGCGACGAAGAACCAGGTGTCGTAGCGGCGGGCCTCGAACTCCGGGGTGATCCAGCGGGTCCACGCGCCGAGCAGGTCGGAGCGCAGGACCAGGCCGCGGCGGTCCAGGAACTCCGCGAAGGAGAGGTCGCGGGCGACGAGGGCGGCGCGGTCCTCCTCCCAGTCCGGGCCCGTGGTGTCGCCGACGACCGAGTCGGGGGCCGGTCCGGCCAAGAGGACGCCGGCCTCCTCGTACGTCTCCCGTACGGCCGCGCAGACGATCGCCTGGGCGGCCGTCTCGTCGACGCCCAGCCGTGTCGCCCACCACGCGCGCGTGGGACCCGCCCAGCCGACGTGGTGCTCGTCGTCGCGCGGGTCGACGCCGCCGCCCGGGTACGCGTACGCGCCCGCGGCGAAGGCCATGGACGCGCGTCGGCGCAGCATGTGGACGGCGGGGCCGGTGCCGGTGTCCTTCAGGAGCATGACCGTGGCCGCGCGCTTCGGGGTCACCGGCGTGAGCGTGCCCGCCGCAAGCGCGCGGATACGGTCCGGCCACTCCGCGGGGTACCACTGACCGTTCGCCATGGGCGCGAGGCTATCCCGTGGTGAGCGGATGTTCGAGAGGCAGTGATCGCCTGGGGCGCTACGGCTGGGTGAGCTCCACCTGGATCTCGACCTCCACGGGCGCGTCCAGCGGCAGTACCGCCACGCCGACCGCGCTGCGCGCGTGCACGCCCTTGTCGCCGAGGACCTCGCCGAGCAGCTCGCTCGCGCCGTTGAGGACGGCCGGCTGCCCCGTGAAGTCCGACGCCGAGGCCACGAAGCCGACGACCTTCACGACGCGCGCGATGCGGTCCAGGTCGCCTGCGACGGACTTGACGGCCGCGAGCGCGTTCAGGGCGCAGGTACGGGCGAGTTCCCTGGCCTCCTCGGGGGTGACCTCCGCGCCGACCTTGCCGGTGACCGGAAGCTTGCCGTCCACCATCGGCAGCTGGCCGGCAGTGTAGACGTACGGCCCGGTCTGCACGGCCGGCTGGTAGGCGGCCAGCGGCGGGACGACCGCCGGCAGCGCAAGGCCCAGCTCGGCGAGCTTCGCCTCGACCGCGCTCACGCCTGCTTCTCCCGCTTCAGGTAGGCCACGAGCTGCTCGGGGTTCGGTCCGGGCACCACCTGGACGAGCTCCCAGCCGTCCTCGCCCCAGGTGTCCAGAATCTGCTTCGTTGCGTGGACGAGCAGCGGCACGGTTGCGTATTCCCACTTGGTCATGGGCCGACTGTATCCGCTGTGGTCGGCGGGGTACGCGGGCGCCGGGGCCGCCGTTGTCCACAGGCCCCGGATTGGTTCCGGCGTGGACTGGTTACGCTCGAAGACGTGAGCAGGCTCCAGGTCGTCAGCGGCAAGGGCGGGACCGGCAAGACGACGGTCGCCGCAGCCCTCGCGCTGGCTCTGGCCACGGAAGGGAAGCGGACGCTTCTCGTCGAGGTCGAGGGTCGGCAGGGCATCGCACAGCTCTTCGAAACGGAGGCGCTGCCCTATGAGGAACGGAAGATCGCCGTAGCTCCGGGCGGCGGGGAGGTGTACGCCCTCGCCATCGATCCCGAACTGGCCCTTCTGGACTATCTCCAGATGTTCTACAAGATGGGCAGTGCCGGACGGGCCCTGAAGAAGCTCGGCGCCATCGACTTCGCCACCACCATCGCACCCGGTCTGCGCGACGTACTCCTGACCGGCAAGGCGTGCGAGGCGGTCCGGCGCAAGGACAGGTCGGGGCGGTTCGTGTACGACTACGTCGTGATGGACGCGCCGCCCACCGGGCGTATCGCCCGCTTCCTCAACGTCAACGACGAGGTCGCCGGGCTCGCCAAGGTCGGGCCGATACACAATCAGGCGCAGGCCGTGATGCGGGTGCTGAAATCACCGGAGACGGCGGTTCATCTGGTGACGCTCCTGGAGGAGATGCCCGTCCAGGAGACAGCGGACGGGATCGCCGAGTTGCGGGCCGCGCGGTTGCCGGTCGGGCGGGTCATCGTGAACATGGTGCGGCCCGGGGTGCTCGACGCGGCCGACCTGGAGTGCGTACGGACCGTTCCGCGGACCGACATCGCGCGGTCGCTGTCGGCCGCCGGGCTCGGCGGGGCGCGCCGGGGGCAGAACGCCGAGAAGCTCGTGGACCCGCTGCTGGCGCAGGCCGAGGAGTATGCCGAGCGGTACCTGCTGGAGCACGAACAGCGCGCCGCCCTGGGCGAGCTGGGCCTGCCGCTGCACGAACTGCCGCTGCTCGCCGAGGGCATGGACCTGGCGGGCCTGTACGAACTGGCCAACGAACTGCGGAAGCAGGGGATCGCATGAGTCCGGACCCGGCCCACGCCGCGGAAGGCGCCCGCCATCTCTCCCCCGCGCGCGTGCTCGACGTCGATCCGCTCCTCGACGACCCACAGACCCGCATCGTGGTGTGCTGCGGCTCGGGCGGGGTCGGCAAGACCACCACGGCGGCGGCGCTGGGCCTCAGGGCCGCCGAGCGCGGCCGGAAGGTCGTCGTCCTCACCATCGACCCGGCGCGCCGGCTGGCGCAGTCCATGGGCATCGACTCCCTCGACAACACCCCGCGCCGGGTGAAGGGCATCGACGGCGAGGGCGAACTGCACGCCATGATGCTCGACATGAAGCGCACCTTCGACGAGATCGTCGAGGCGCACGCGGATCCCGACCGGGCGTCCGCGATCCTGTCGAACCCCTTCTACCAGTCGCTCTCGGCGGGCTTCGCGGGCACGCAGGAGTACATGGCGATGGAGAAGCTGGGCCAGCTGCGGGCCCGGCACGAGTGGGACCTGATCGTCGTCGACACGCCGCCGTCCCGTTCGGCGCTGGACTTCCTGGACGCGCCCAAGCGGCTCGGTTCCTTCCTCGACGGCAAGCTGATCCGCGTCCTGCTGGCCCCGGCGAAGGTCGGCGGCAGGGCAGGGATGAAGTTCCTGAACGTCGGCATGTCGATGATGACCGGCGCCCTGGGGAAGCTGCTCGGCGGTCAGCTGCTGAAGGACGTACAGACGTTCGTGGCGGCGATGGACTCCATGTTCGGCGGCTTCCGTACGCGCGCGGACGCGACGTACAAGCTGCTCCAGGCGCCCGGCACGGCGTTCCTCGTGGTGGCGGCCCCGGAGCGGGACGCGCTGCGGGAGGCCGCGTACTTCGTGGAGCGGCTGGCCGCCGAGGACATGCCGCTGGCCGGTCTGGTGCTCAACCGGGTCCACGGCAGCGGCGCCTTCCGGCTGTCGGCCGAACGGGCGCTCGCCGCCGCGGAAAATCTTGAGGAGCCCCGCATTGTGGATCAGGGGGGAGGGAAAGCTGGTCTTCGTAACTCTCCCGACACGTACGACAGTTCAGAATCTCCCGCTTCCGACCCACCGGCTGCTCCGGACGAAGGTTCCCCCACCGTCACGGACGACGGCTCCCCCGCCGACCCGGACTCGGAGCGATCCGTCGACCAGCTCACCGCGGGCCTGCTGAGGCTGCACGCGGAGCGTATGCAGCTGCTCGCCCGCGAGCAGCGCACGCGTGACCGCTTCACGGCGCTCCACCCCGAGGTGGCGGTGGCCGAAGTGGCCGCGCTGCCCGGCGATGTGCATGACCTCGCGGGACTGCGGGACATCGGTGACCGGCTCGCGGCCAACCGGCCGGAGCTGCCTGACGGCGAGGTCCGCGTGGTCTGACAGCAGCGCATGAGTGCCTGACGGCGACACATGAGGAGGTACAGCCCCGCCCCATGAGGGGACCAGTCCCCGACCGTCGGAGAGACCGCCGGAGGGAAACCCCGGAGGGGACGCCCTCAGCTCACCGCCGCGTAGTTCTCGTACACCTCGTCGTCGTCGAGGGGCACGAGGCCGGCCCCGCGCTCGTACTCCGTACGCGCGGTCTCGAGGAGCCGGCGCCATGAAGTGACAGTGGGCCGCCTGCGCAGCAGTGCGCGGCGTTCCCGTTCCGTCATGCCTCCCCACACGCCGAACTCGACGCGGTTGTCGAGCGCATCGGCCAGACATTCGGTGCGTACCGGGCATCCGGTGCACACCGCCTTGGCCCTGTTCTGCGCTGCTCCCTGAACGAACAGTTCATCCGGATCGGTAGTGCGGCAGGCCGCCTGCGCACTCCAGTCGGTTACCCAGCCCATACCGGCGCCGTCCTCTCCCGAATCGAGGCTCCCCCACGGCGGCAGCGGCATATTCACCGCCGCCAGTTGAGGACGTTACGGAAGGTGGGCACAGCGCAACACCCCCTTCGGGCCCAATCTTGAATGGCCCGAACGGACTATGGGTAAGCGGCAGATCACCCGGGGGAGTGAGCCCGCGACATGCGCGACAATCCCGACAATCCGGGACGGTTCAGCTGAGTCACAACGGACGCCAGGTGACACACAAGGCGGATTCGGACACGTGCCCAACACACCCCGGCAAAAAAGACCGAGAGGATCCGGAACGATTCGGGGTCGCCGGACGTATTGATACGTGGCCCTACTGCTGTGACAGTTGAGAGCAGCTTAGGCCAAGGCATATACGCGTGTCCGGCGAATGAGAACGTAGGCTGCCCTCATGCCAAAGAAGCGCTCGGGCGGTGGTCTGTCGCCAACGCAGCAGGCCGCCAAGTTCCTCGGTGTCAGTGTGCTCGCGGGAGCCGTCATGGCCGGCATCGCGCTGCCCGCCGTCGGCGCGCTGGGCCTTGCGGCAAAGGGCTCGGTGGAGAGCTTCGACGAGCTCCCGGCGAACATGAAGACCCCGCCGCTCAGCCAGCGCACCACGATCCTCGATGCCAAGGGCGACCGCATCGCCACGGTGTACTCGCGCGACCGCACGGTGGTCGATCTCAAGGACGTCTCGCCGTACATGCAGAAGGCGATCGTCGCCATCGAGGACGCGCGCTTCTACCAGCACGGCGCGGTCGACCTGAAGGGCGTCCTGCGTGCCCTCAACCGCAACGCGCAGAGCGGTGGCGTGGCCGAGGGCGCGTCCACACTCACCCAGCAGTATGTGAAGAACGTCTTCGTGGAAGAGGCCGGCGACGACCCGACGAAGGTCGCGCAGGCCACCCAGCAGACCCTCGGCCGCAAGATCCGCGAACTGAAGTACGCGATCCAGGTCGAGGAGGAGCTGGGCAAGAAGAAGATCCTCGAGAACTACCTGAACATCACCTTCTTCGGCCAGCAGGCCTACGGCGTCGAGGCCGCCTCCCAGCGCTACTTCTCCAAGTCGGCCAAGGACCTCGACCTCCAGGAGTCGGCGCTGCTCGCCGGCATCGTCCAGTCGCCCAGCCGGTACGACCCGGTGAACGACGAGGCGGAGGCCACCAAGCGGCGCAACGTCGTGCTGCAGCGGATGGCCGACGTCGGCAACATCTCCCAGGCGGAGGCCGACGAGGCCAAGGAGCAGCCGCTGGGCCTGAAGGTCAGCCGGCCGCAGAACGGCTGCATCACCGCGGTCAAGGGCGCCAGTTTCTTCTGCAAGTACGTCGAGAAGGTCTTCAAGAACGACCCGGTCTTCGGCAAGACCAAGGAGGAGCGGGCGAAGATCTGGAACCAGGGCGGACTGACGATCCGTACGACCCTCGACCCGCAGGCGCAGGAGTCGGTCCAGGACTCGCTCAAGGACCACGTCAACCAGGACGACCAGGTCGCCGCGGCCGCCACCCTCGTCGAACCCGGCACCGGCAGGATCCTCGGCATGGGCCAGTCGAAGCCGTTCGGCTACGGCAAGAACGAGACCGAGTACAACTACTCGGTCGACGCCTCCATGGGCGGCTCGAACTACGGCTTCCCGACCGGTTCGACCTTCAAGCCGTTCGTCGCGGCGGCCGCGCTGGAGGAGGGGCGGCCGGTGACGCAGGAGTACGCGGCGCCGTACGACATGGATTACCCGAGCCCCGTCCAGACGTGTTCCGGCAAGCCGTGGGTGAACGGGGGCCCGCAGAAGGCGACCGTGGAGAACGAGGACGAGTCGGAGGTCGGCCCGTACCGCCTGAGGGAGGCGATGGAGAAGTCGGTCAACACCTACTTCGTCCAGATGATCTCCGACATCGGTCTCTGCCCGGTCGTGAAGATGACCGACAACCTGCATGTCGTGCAGGGCAACGGCGAGAAGCTCCCCGAGGTCCCCGCCATCTCCCTCGGCTCCAAGGGCATCTCCCCGCTGACGATGGCGTCCGCGTACGCCGCCTTCGCCTCGCGCGGTATGTACTGCACGCCGATCGCCATCGAGTCGATCACCCAGAAGATCGGCCAGCAGCAGAAGTCGCTGGAGGTGCCGAAGTCGACCTGCTCGCGGGCCATGTCCGAGGAGACGGCCGACACCGTCAACACCCTGCTGCAGGGTGTGGTCGACTCCGGTACCGGCCAGGAGGCCGGCCTCACCGACCGGGACAGCGCCGGTAAGACGGGTACGACGGACGAGCGCAAGAACGCCTGGTTCGTCGGCTACACACCGAACCTGGCCGGCGCGGTCTGGGTCGGCAGCGCCACCCAGCAGGTGAAGATGGAGGGCATCTCCATCGGCGGCGTCTGGCACGACAAGGTCTACGGCGGCCAGGTGCCGGGCCCCATCTGGCGGGACGCCATGTCCGGCGCCCTCGTCGGCAAGGAAGCCGGGTCCTTCAACCTCGTCGACATCCCCGAGGGCGACGACGAGGACGAGGACCGCGGTGACCGCAACGACGAGGACAACGACAACGGCAACGGCGACAACGGCATCGGCGGCCTGACCGGCGGCGAGGACGGCGGCACCTTCCCGACGCCCTCCTTCTCCATCCCCGAGGGCTGGATCCAGGGCGGCGACAACGGCGGCAACAACGGCAACAACAACGGGGGGAACTGGCCGTGACGGGCCGGCCGAGGCGGTAGTACGGCAATGGGGGCGCCCTTCCTGAGGAGGGGCGCCCCCATCGGCGTACAGCCCGTTTACGACTTCAGCCCGCGAGGAGCTTCTTCACCGCGGCGGCGACGCGACCGCCCTCCGCCTGCCCGGCGACCTTCGGGTTCACGATCTTCATGACCGCGCCCATGGCCCGCGGCCCCTCTGCGCCGGACGCCTTCGCCTCCTCGACCGCCTGGGCGACGATCCGGTTCAGCTCCTCGTCGGACAGCTGCTTGGGCAGGTACGCGGCGAGCACCTCGCCCTCCGCCTTCTCCCGCTCCGCCTGCTCGGGGCGACCGCCCTGCGCAAAGGCGTCGGCGGCCTCGCGCCGCTTCTTCGCCTCGCGGGTGATCACCTTCGTGACCTCCTCGTCGGAGAGCTCGCGCTTCTCCTTGCCCGCGACCT
Organism: Streptomyces sp. KR55; assembly: GCF_052245645.1. Lineage (NCBI taxonomy): Bacteria > Bacillati > Actinomycetota > Actinomycetes > Kitasatosporales > Streptomycetaceae > Streptomyces > Streptomyces sp. KR55. The sequence continues at coordinate 13,974 of NZ_JBQQCE010000142.1, forward strand.
CCTCCTTGGTGATCGCGGCGAGCGTCAGCCGGAGCGTCGAGGAGCGGAGCTCGTCGCGCTCCTTGATCGCGGCGTTGAGGTCTTCCTGCAGCTTCGACTTGAGCGTGGTCATGGGGTCGATTGTCGCAGGTGTGGGCGGCCGGACGCCTGTTGATTTAAGGGACGGCCGGGCGCGGCGCCCGGGCCGGTCTGACACGATGGAGCCATGCGCGCGCGATACGGAGTACCCCTCGGCATCACGGCGGTCGCGGCCGCCGGTCTCCTCTACTCGGCTGGGTTCGAGGCCCGTTCCTTCCGCCTCCGCCGGGTCACCGTCCCGGTACTGCCCGAGGGCATGCGCCCGCTGCGTGTGCTGCACGTCTCCGACATCCACATGGTCAGCGGGCAGCGCAAGAAGCAGCGCTGGCTGCGCTCGCTGGCCGGGCTGCGCCCGGACTTCGTGATCAACACGGGCGACAACCTCTCGGACCCGGAAGGCGTACCGGAGGTCCTGGACACGCTGGGCCCGCTGATGCAGTTCCCTGGCGCGTACGTCTTCGGCTCCAACGACTACTACGGCCCCAAGCTTCGCAACCCCGCCCGCTATCTGATCGAGAAGGCGCAGGGCCGCCACGGCCTGAACGGCAACGCGCCCGCCGTCGGCGTGGTCCACAACCCGTGGGAGGAACTGCGGGACGGTTTCGACGCGGCAGGCTGGCTGAATCTGACGAACACGCGGGGCACACTGAAGGCCGACGGCGTCTCGGTGGAGCTGACGGGCGTGGACGACCCGCACATCAAGCGGGACCGTTACGCACAGGTCGCCGGCGGCCCCTCCGGGTCGGCCGACTTCTCCATCGGCGTGGTCCACGCCCCGTACCTGCGCAGCCTGGACGCCTTCACGGCCGACGGCTACCCCCTGATCCTGGCCGGCCACACCCACGGCGGCCAGCTCTGCCTCCCCTTCTACGGCGCCTTCGTCACCAACTGCGACCTGGACACCGACCGCGTGAAGGGCCTGTCGACGCACACGGTGGAGGACCGCACCGCCTTCCTGCACGTCTCGGCAGGCTGCGGCACCAACCGATACACCCCGGTCCGCTTCGCCTGCCCACCGGAGGCGACGTTGCTGACGCTGGTGGGGCGGGTGTAGGTCAGGCGTAGTGCGGCGGGCGGGTGCCCCACGTAGGCGCAGGGCGGGTGCCCCACACAGGCGCAGGGCGGAGTAATCCCCACCGGCACCAGGCCGATTAACCCACACAGGCCACCCACAGTGCCCCATTTGCCCGATCTGCTTAGCGTGAGGGCATGACCGCCCCGATACCCAGGGACATCCCGGGCCTCCCCGCGATCCCGGGCACGCCCGCGCTGCTGCCCTCCCCCGTCCCCGCCACGGCGGTGGTGGCGCCCGCACCCCGCCCCCTGACGGCAGTCTTCCGCCTGCTGACCGCGCTGGCGGCAACCACCGGCGTGACGATCCACCTGCTCCTCGGCAGCCCACCCCGGGTCCTGAGCCACTTCACGATCCAGAGCAGCATCCTGCTGGCGCTGGTCTTCACCCTCTCCGCCCGCCGCTCCTGGACCGCCCGCCGCCCGTTACCGGCCACCCTGACCGGCGCAACCCTCCTCTACGTCACGATCGCGGCGCTGGTGCACCACCTGCTCCTGGCGAACGAGGCGAGCCCCTTCGCGATGCCGGCCTCGATCACCGGTGACGCCACCCCGACGCCCCTGCAGACCATCGCCGACCACATCCTCCACACAGCGGTCCCGATCGCGGCCCTGCTGGACTGGCTGTTCCTGACCACCCCCGGCCGCCTGCACCTCCGCCAGGCGAGCGGGTGGCTCCTCTGCCCCCTGGCCTACCTGGCCTTCTCCTTCGCCCGAGGCGAGTTCCTGCTCCCCGGCACCCCCGGCCGCTACCTCTACTCCTTCCTCGACGTCGACCGCCACGGCTACAAGGGCGTCCTCGGCAACGCCCTCCTCCTCGGCCTCTCCATCTACGCCCTGGCCGTCCTCCTCATCGCCCTCGACCACGCCCGCCCGAACCCCGTCCGTCACCGCGCGAAAACCGGATTTCGTCTCCAGCCACCGGTGGGCTAAAGTAAACGTCGTCGCCGCGAGAAGCGGCGACGATCGGGGTGTAGCGCAGCTTGGCAGCGCGCTTCGTTCGGGACGAAGAGGTCGTGGGTTCAAATCCCGCCACCCCGACAGAGAAATACCAGGTCAGGGGCCTGATCCGCATCGCGGGTCGGGCCCCTGAGTGGTTCCGGAGGCCAGTTTGGGAGCCTTTTGGGAGCCGACTTCGGATCCGGCTCCCAGGGCGGCTCCCCGGCTGGTGGCTGATGCGCCCTCGGCTCGTGGCGCGTATGCCAAGGTGGGGCAGCGGGGGAACATGAGCAGTCGGTGACGACGCCACCGTCATCTACCAGGTCACCGACGAGCTGTTCTTCGCCTCCTCCAACGACCTCGTCGGACAGTTCAACTACGCAGACGACCCCGGCAAGGTCGTTTCGAACGCGCAGCCGAGGACCGCGGAGACACCACTGCCCGCAGCCCTCCTCCCTTCCCCGCGCCAGGGGTCCACCGCGCCCCCTGGTCGGTCGACGCGGAGGCATTGGGTTTGCTGCCACCTGTTGCAACCTGTACTCGGGTACGGGTTTACCGTCGGAGACGTCCCCGCCCGCGCGGTGCGAGGACTCGATGACGTGAGTGGTCACGATGACGACCTGGGTACCGCAGTCCTGCACACTGCCCACGACCGAACAGCCGCTGCGCGTCGCGGAGTTCGATGCGTTGTTCGCGGAGCGGCTGACCGAGGTGTACCGGCCCGGTCGACTGAGGCTGGACCTGGTGCTTGAGGGCGGGTCGGGGGTTGAGGAGACGGTCCGTGACCTGGTGGCGCGCGAGAGCGATTGCTGTTCGTTCTTCAGCTTCACCACCTCCGCCGATACCGGCGGCATCCGGCTGGGCGTCGAGGTCGACAGCGCACACGAGGCCACACTGGACGCCGTCCAGGCTCGGGCAGCCCAGGCCGCGGGCACGGAGCAGCCATGAATGGCACGGGACTGCGCAGCGGTGAGGTCGCCGGGGCGGCCGGGGTGAATGTCCAGACGCTTCGCCACTACGAGCGGCGGGGCCTGCTGACCGAGCCGGACCGCAGCCCTGGAGGCCATCGCCTCTACGGTCAGGAGGCGGTGACCATGCTCCGGATGATCAAGGCCGCTCAGCGCCTGGGCTTCACCTTGGATGAGGTCGCCGAGCTGCTGGAAGCCGGCCGTCACCGGCACGGTCGGCCCATTGCGGGACTTCAGCAGCGCGCCGCGGCCAAGCTCGCCGAAGTCGACGCGAAGATCGCCGACCTGGCCACCATCCGTGCAGCCCTGGTCACCGCTATGGAGGCCGGATGCGACGATCTGACCGTGTGCGCGGCCAGCCCAGGCTGTCCCTTGCCGTTCGTCGACCTCGCGGAGGGGAACCGCCATGCCGACCCCTGCTGCTGATCCGGCCCGCTCCCGAGAAGCTGCTGCTCGTGGTGCTCGGCCTCAGTCTGAGGCTGCCCGCAGACTGACGCTGCGCGTGCGGGCGCTGACCTATCGCCTGGAGCGCATCCGCCAACTGACGGGGGCCGACCCCGCCGATCCGATGCACCGTTACACGCTCCAGACGGCCGTCATCAGAGCGCGGCTGTTGCATTGGCCCGCTCAGGAGATCTGAGACGCACCAGACCCGCCTCACCCATGTGCGGGTGAGGCGAGCCGTCCGGTGCGGAGCAACGTCAGCCGCTGATCTCGACCTTTCCGTTGAGCTGTGCCGACTGGTCCCCCGTCCCGGCATTGCGCTGAGTGATGCCCTTGAGCAGCTCGGCGAGGTCGATTCCGGTGGTGGAGCCGAGCAGTTCCAGGCCCTGGGCGACGTTGTCGGCCACCGCGCGCGGGATGCGGCCTGCGCCGTCGGTGGAGATCACGGTCATCTTCTCCACCGCGCTGAGCGGCTCAGACGCCTTGGCCACGACCTGCGGCAGCACCTCGACGAGCATCTGCAGCACGGCCGCGTCGCCGTACTGCCCGAACGCGTCGGCCTTCTTCCGCATCGCCTCGGCCTCGGCCGCGCCCTTGGCGCCGATCGCCGCCGCCTCAGCCTCACCCTCCAGCCGTACGGCCTCCGCGATCGCCGCACGCCGGGCCCGCTCCGCCTCACCCTGCTTCAGGCCCTCGACGGCCTCCGCCTCGGCCAGCGCGCTACGGCGCTGCTTCTCACCCTCACCGGTCAGCCGGGCCCGCTCCGCCTCCGCCTGCGCGGCCGCGATGCCCGCCGACTTCTCCGCCTCGGCCTGCTTGACCCGCGCCACCCGCTTGGCCTCGGCCTCCTGCTCGGCGGCATACCGCTGGGCGTCGGCGGGCTTGCGAACCTGGGTGTCGAGCTGACGGTCGGTCAGCGCGGCCTGCCGCTCGGCGACCTTCTCCTGCTCGGTGAGGATCTCCTGCTGCCGCGCCGCTTCGGCCAACGGACCGGCCGCCGCCGCGCGGGCCGCGGCCTCGTCGGTCTCGGCCTTGATCTCGGCCTGCTTGAGGTAGAAGGTCCGCTGCGCGACGGCGATTTCCTCCTCGGCCTTCAGCCGCGCCTGCTCGGCGGCCCGCCGGGCGACGGCCTCGGCGATGTCGGCCTCCTGCTTGGCCCGGGCGGCCTCCGGCCGGCCGAGGTCCTCCAGATAGGAGCCCTCGGTGGTGATGTCCTGGATCTGGAAGGCGTCCAGCACCAGGCCCTGCCCGGACAGGCTCGCCTCGGCCTCCTCGGCGACCTGGCCCGCGAAGGCCGCGCGGTCGCGGATGATGTCCTCCACCGACATCCGTCCCACGATGGCGCGCAGCGCGCCGGAGAGGACTTCCTGCGTGAAGCCGACGATGCCGTCCTGCTGCATCAGAAACCGCTGGGCGGCGGCGCGGATGGAGTCCTCGGTGCCGCCGACCTTGACGATCGCGACACCGTCCAGGTTGGCCTTCACTCCGCGCAGGGTGACCGCGCCGCGCACCGCGACCGGGATGTGCCGCGAGGACAGGTCGAGGGTGAACCTCTGCTGCACGAAGGGCACGACGAAGACACCGCCGCCGACCACGACCTTCTGCCCGCTGTTGTCAGTGAAGACTCGGCCGGTCGCCGGATCGGTGGCCTTCTTGCCACGCCGCCCGGTGACGATGAACGCCTCGCTCGGACCCGCCACTTTGTAGCGGGTGATCACGACGAGTGCCAGCAGTATGAGGAGTACGACGACTCCCACGACGGCAACGACAACAGGACTCATGGCAGTGCCCCCGAATCACGTACGAGAAAGAAGGAGAAAGGAGTTCAGCGGTCCACCGGGCGGACCACGACCGATGTGGCGGACGGCGCCGCCTCCACCCACACCTCGGCGCCCTGGGCCACCGGCCCCGCGCTGCGGGCGGCGAACTTCACCGGCTGACCGGCGAGTTGGAGCAGCACCTCGCCGTAACCGTCCGCCGAGATGGCCGTGACCACGTTGCCGGACGTACCCACCAGGTCGTCCCCGGTCGGGGTGCGAGCCGTCTGATCGCGCATCAGGACGCGGCTGAAGCGGTACGTCAGCCAAGCCGTGCCCATTCCGCACAACACCCCGGCGCCGGTAGCGGGCCCGAGGCCGACGTCCGTAGCGCCCAGAGCGATGGCCCCGCCGAAGCCGGTCATCGCCGCAAACCCAGCGACGACCGGCAGCGACAGCCACCCGTCGAGCACGCCGTCCAGTACCCCGTCGAAGACCAGCGACAGGGCGAGCAGCACGACCCCCGTGATGCCGAGTCCGAGAAACCAGGCCATGCGTGCCGTCCCCCTCTCACCCGTCGCCGATCTCCGGCTTGGTGAGATCCTCACACGGGACGGCGGATCGTTTCATTGCCGCGTTCCGGCAATCTTGTACGCGTCCTTGATGCCGCGCTCAGGACAGTCTTGGTCATCTGGGAGCCGGAAGGATCACCTCGGGTGCACCCTGCTCGTCCACCACCAGCAGCACGGGCAGCCGGTGCTCGGCCATCAGCCGCGCAGCGTCGAGGGCGACACTGTCCAGACCGACCGTCTCGTACTCCACCGCCAAGTCACGCGCCCGCGCACTCGGCTCCCGTCTCGCCCACGATGTACCGACGGTCGGCCCGGCCCGTACCGCTGGAGCGCGACGCCGCCGGCACGCCCGGGCGTACCGCCGAACCACAGGAGCCGCTCCTCCTGCGGCCGCACCATCCGCTTCAGAAGTGTGCCCCGGTGTCGATCAGCCGTCGCGCGCACCATCGCCCGGCTCTGCCGCGCCAGTGGCAACTCCCGCGGTGATGCGGCGGTAGGCGGCGCGAGCGTGGGTCAGGCGGGCCAGCGCCGTACCGATGAGGGTTGCGGCGAGCAGGCAGGTGAGCCAGAACGTGTCGCGGTACCCGGCCCAGGTGAGGGTGCCGGCGGGCGGGATGGCGAAGCCGTTGAGGAACAGCCAGCACAGTAGGGCCGTGCCGGGGGCCGCGGTGAATCGAGCGCACAGTCCCAGCAGCGCGGCCAGCAGGGAAAGCCCGGCCAGGGCGAGCGAGGGCCGGTCCGGGCCCACAAGAGCGTTGAGGAGTGCCACCAGCAGCAGCGCGCCGCCGAAGGCCGCGGCCCACACCAGGGGTGTCGGCACGGGGCGGGGGACGGGCCGAGCCCCGGTGCTGAGTGACACCCACTCGATCATGCTTCGTTTCCTTTCGGTGCTTCCCGTCCCAGCAGAGGCACACGCCAGACGTCCCTGCGGCTTCGGTGCCGCGGCAACCGGACACAGCTCGTCCCCCAGTCGGCTCGAGACAGAGCTGGCGAAGGCCGAATTCCGGGCGCTCGCTAGGGTCAATGCCGTTGCGTTACGGGTCTGGTGGTCTTGGCGTGTGGATCACGACGGCGTCGGTGGCTGTCCGGGTCGGCTGGGGCCAGTGCCGGTGCTCGGCTCTCTTGAGGTGGTAGTAGTTGGACATCTTGCGTTTGACGACGCGGGGTTGGCTGCGCAGTCGGCGTGGTGGCAGGAGGTGTGTCAGCAGGTCGTCGCGGAGGTGGGTCAGCGCGGCGACCAGGTGCTCAGGGGGAAAAGAT
>NZ_JBQQCE010000143.1:0-20998 GCF_052245645.1 Streptomyces sp. KR55
CGCGAGGTCGACGTGGTCTTCGCGGACGCCGCGGGCACGCCCCGGCTGGACCGCGAGGAGGCCGACGCGATCAACGCCGTCTTCGGGCCGTCCGGCGTCCCGGTCACCGCGCCCAAGACGATGACCGGCCGCCTCTACTCCGGCGGCGCCCCCGTGGACGTGGTCTCCGCCGTACTGGCGATCCGCGAGGGCCTGATCCCACCCACCACCAACGTGGAGCTGTCCCCCGAGTACGCCATCGACCTGGTGACCGCACAGCCGCGCAGCACTCCGGTGCGCACGGCACTTGTGCTGGCACGGGGGTACGGCGGCTTCAACTCGGCGGTGGTGGTCAGGGCGGCGGACTGATTCCGCAGCCACGCGGACACACCTTCCCAACCCACGAAAGGACCCTGCATGTCCGACCGCGAATTCACCTTCGACGCCCTCAAGCGCATCCTCCTGGAGGGCGCCGGTGCCGACGAGGGTGTGGACATCGACGGCGACATCCTCGACATCACCTTCGAGAACCTCGGCTACGAATCGCTCGCCCTGCTGGAGACCGCCGGCCGGATCGAGCGCGAGTACGGCGTCTCCCTGGACGACGACATCTTCGCCGAGCATCCCACCCCGCGCGCCCTCGTCGCGGCGATCAACGACGTCCTCAAGGACGCCGTCACCGCCTGAGCGCCCGGCCGCGTCAAGCGTCCCGTCGCGTCAAGCGTCCGGGAGCGGCCGCCCGCCCCCGCGCGGCCGCTCCCGTATACCCGCCACCCTCACTGGAGAGACACATGTCGCAGCAGGACCAGCCAGTCGCCCTCGTCACCGGCGCGACCAGCGGAATCGGCCTTGCCGTCGCCCGCCTCCTGGCCTCCTCGGGGCACCGCGTGTTCATCGGCGCGCGCAACGCCGAGAACGTCGCCACCACCGTCAAGGAACTGCAGGACGAAGGCCTTCAGGTCGACGGCACCACCCTGGACGTCCGCTCGTCCGACGACTGCCGCGCCTTCGTGCAGGCCGCCGTCGAGCGCTTCGGCGCCGTGGACGTGCTGGTCAACAACGCCGGTCGCAGCGGTGGCGGGGTCACCGCCGACATCGCGGACGAGCTCTGGGACGACGTCATCGACACCAACCTCAACAGCGTCTTCCGGATGACCCGCGAGGTCCTCACCACCGGCGGCATGCGCCACAAGCAGCGCGGCCGGATCATCAACGTCGCCTCCACCGCGGGCAAGCAGGGCGTCGTACTCGGCGCCCCGTACTCCGCCTCCAAGCACGGCGTCGTCGGTTTCACCAAGGCGCTCGGCAACGAGCTGGCCCCCACCGGCATCACCGTCAATGCCGTCTGCCCCGGCTACGTCGAGACACCGATGGCGCAGCGCGTCCGGCAAGGCTACGCGGCCGCGTACGACACCAGTGAGGACGCGATCCTGCAGAAGTTCCAGTCGAAGATCCCGCTGGGCCGCTACTCCACCCCCGAGGAGGTGGCCGGCCTGGTCGGGTACCTGGCCTCCGACACCGCCGCCTCCATCACCTCGCAGGCCCTCAACGTCTGCGGTGGACTCGGCAACTTCTGATCCGACCGGACGAGCCGACCCATGAACCCGAGGAAACCCCCAGGAGAGCCGAGGAACATGAGCATGCCAAACCCGGGCCTGCGCGAGGTGGAGCACGAGATCACGGTCTCGGCCCCGGCCAATGCCGTCTACCGGCTGATCGCCGAGGTGGAGAACTGGCCGAGGATCTTTCCGCCGACCATCCACGTCGACCATGTCGAGAAGAACGACCGCACCGAACGCATCCGCATCTGGGCCACCGCCAACGGCGAGCCGAAGAACTGGACGTCGCGTCGCACCCTCGATCCGGATCAGCTGCGGATCGGCTTCCGTCAGGAGGTCTCCGCGCCGCCGGTCGCCTCGATGGGCGGCACCTGGGTCATCGAGCCCCTCTCCGGCTCCACGTCCCGCGTGCGGCTGCTGCACGACTACCGGGCCGTCGACGACGACCCGGAGAGCCTGAAGTGGATCGACGAGGCCGTCGACCGCAACTCCCGCTCCGAGCTGGCCGCGTTGCAGACGAACGTCGAACTGGCCCATGCTGCAGCGGACTTGACGTTCTCCTTCGAGGACACAGTGCACATCGCCGGCTCGGCCAAGGACGTCTACGACTTCGTCAACGACGCCCACCTGTGGTCCGAGCGGCTCCCGCACGTGGCCAAGGTCCGGCTCGACGAGGACACCCCGGGCCTGCAGACGCTGGAGATGGACACCCGGGCCAAGGACGGCTCGGTGCACACCACCAAGTCGTACCGGGTGACCTTCCCGCACCGGAAGATCGCCTACAAGCAGATCACCCTGCCGGCGCTGATGACTCTGCACACCGGCTACTGGACGTTCGCGGAGACCGGCACCGGCGTCGCCGCGTCCTCGCAGCACACCGTCACCATCAACACCGAGAACATCCCCCGCATCCTCGGCGCCGACGCCACTGTCGCCGATGCCCGGGAGTACGTGCGGGCGGCGCTCAGCACCAACAGTCGCGCCACCCTCGGCCACGCCAAGGACTACGCGGAAGCCAGGGCCTGACCATGACCGAGGACCGCACCGCAACCGAGGTGATCGTGGTCGGCGCGGGCCCCGTCGGGCTGATGCTCGCCGGGGAGCTGCGGACGGCCGGCGCGGACGTGATGGTCCTCGAGAAGCTCACCGCGCCGACCACCGAGTCGAGGGCGTCCACCCTGCACGCCCGCACCATGGAGATCCTCGCCGGCCGGGGTCTGCTGCGTCCCCTCGGCGAGGTGCCGAACGACCGCAGGGGCCACTTCGGCGGCATCCCGCTCGACCTCACGCTGCCCGGCCGTCATCCGGGCCAGTGGAAGGTCCTGCAGACCCGGTTGGAGGAGCTGCTGGGCGAGTGGGCGCGGGATCTGGGTGCGGACATCCGGCGTGGTCACGAGCTGACCAGGCTGACCGTGACCGAGGACCATGCCGAGGCCCAGGTCCGCCTCCGGGACGGAACGACCCGGGTCTTCCGGGCCCGGTACGTCGTCGGCTGCGACGGCGAACACAGTGCCGTACGCCGCCTTGGAGGCTTCGACTTCCCGGGCGCCGACGCCGCCCGTGAGCTGCTGCGTGCCGACGTGGCCGGCATCGACATCCCCGACCGCCGCTTCCAGCGGCTGGCGGGCGGACTGGCCATCGCGGCCCGGCGTCCCGACGGAGTGACGCGGGTGATGGTGCACGAGTTCGGCGCCGCACCACGCGGCACGCAGCCGCGGTTCCAGGATGTCGTCGACAGCTGGAAGCGGGTCACGGGCGAGGACATCGGCCACGGGACCCCGCTGTGGGTGAACTCCTTCGGCGACGCGTACCGGCAGGCCGTCCGCTACCGCGACGGCCGGCTGTTCCTGGCCGGTGACGCGGCTCACCAGAAGATGCCGATCGGCGGCCAGGCGCTCAACCTGGGCCTGCAGGACGCCGTCAACCTCGGCTGGAAGCTGGCCGCCCGGGTGCGTGGCCGGGCCGGCGACGGCCTGCTCGACAGCTACCACGACGAGCGGCACGCCGTCGGCCGCCGGACGCTCAGCAACATCCGGGCCCAGGCCCTGCTGCTGCTCGGTTCCGCCGAGGTCGACGCGGTCCGCCAGGTCTTCGGCGAGCTGATCGCCGTCAGCGGGAACGTACGCGCTCACCTGGCCGGAATGATCAGCGGCCTCGACATCCGGTACGACGTCGGACCCGGCCGGCATCCGCTGCTCGGCCGCCGCCTGCCGTACGGCGACGTCCCCACCACCGCCGGCCGCGGTGTGCTGCTCCTGCTGCCAGGTGACGAGGACCGGCGGGAGGAGCTGCGCACCGTCGCTGCCCCTTGGGCGGACGTCGTGGACACGGTGACGGCCGTCTCCCGGCCCGAGGAGATCCCGGCGGACACCGTCGCCCTCCTGGCACGGCCCGACGGCCATGTGGTGTGGACCCACAGCACCAACAGCACGGAGAGCGAGAACACGGACATCACGACAGCCCTGACCCGGTGGTTCGGCCGACCGCGCGTACCGGCCCCAGCCACCGCACTGGCGAAGAGCCCCCAGAGCACCCAGAGCCCCCAGAGGACAACGAGGAATCGGAGTACACACATGAGCAGGCTCATCGGCAAGACCGCGCTAGTCACCGGATCGAGCCGTGGCATGGGTCGTGCCACCGCCCTGCGGCTGGCCCAGGAGGGCGCCCTCGTCGCCGTCCACTACAGCTCCAGCCAGGACTCGGCCGACGAGGTCGTCGCCCTGATCGAGAAGGACGGCGGCCGCGCCTTCGCCGTACGCGCCGAGCTCGGCGTCGGCGGTGACGTCCACGAGCTGTTCCTGGGCCTGGAGAGCGGACTGCGGGAGCGCACCGGGTCCACGGACCTGGACATCCTGGTCAACAACGCCGGTGCCATGGGCGGCGTCAAGCCCGAGGACACCACGCCCGAACAGTTCGACCGGCTCTTTGCCGTCAACGCCAAGGCGCCGTTCTTCCTGATCCAGCGGGCCCTGAAGAACATGCCCGACGGCGGACGCATCATCAACATCACATCCGGCCTCACCCGTTTCGCGAACCCGGAGGAGATCGCGTACGCGATGACGAAGGGTGCCGTCGACCAGCTCGCGCTGCACTACGCGAAGCTCCTCGGCCCGCGCAACATCACCATCAACAGCGTGGCGCCCGGCATCACGCGCAACGACAACCCGGTGTTCGGCATACCGGAGGCGGTGGAGCAGATGGCGAAGCTGTCCACCTTCAACCGGGTCGGCGAACCGGAGGACGTCGCCGACATCGTGACGTTCCTCGCCACCGACGAGGCCCGCTGGATCACCGGCTCCTTCGTCGACGCCACCGGGGGCACCCTGCTCGGCTGAGCCGCCCCTGCCGTCACCCAACCAATCCGGCGGAACGGGACCATGACACCTTCGACGACTCCGGGGACCACCGTGCCCACAGTGGCCGGCGAGCGGTGGAGCCCGGCCCTGTGGGGCCTGCTGTTCGTGCTCGCCGGCAACATGCTCATCGACGCCCTCGAGGTGTCCGTGGCACTGGTGGCGCTGCCCTCCGTGAGCGCCGACCTCGGCCTGCCGGTGGCGCAGGTGCAGTGGGTGGTCAGCGGATTCGCCGTCGGCTTCGGCGGGCTGCTGTTGTTCGGCTCCCGACTGGTCGCGCTGCTCGGACGACGTCCCGTCTACCTCGCCGCCCTGCTGGTCTTCGCCGCCGCGTCCCTGGCGGCCGGCGTCGTGGACAGCGCGGTGCCGCTGGTCGGCACCCGCCTCGTGAAGGGCGCGTGCGCGGCGCTCACCGCACCGACCGGGCTGGCCATCATCCTCGCGGTGTTCCCCCAGGGCCCCGCGCGCGGCCGGGCGGTGTCGGTCTACTCCTTCTTCGGTGCGGTCGGCTTCTCCGCCGGGCTGTTGCTGTCCGGGCTGCTCACCGAGGCGAGCTGGCGCTGGGCCTTCGCCTTCCCGGCGCCGGTCGTCCTGCTGCTGTTCGCCGCCGGGCTGCGGCTGATCCCGCACGACCCACCGGGCAGAAGCACAGCGAGACGGTACGGCGTCCCCAGCGCCCTCGCCCTCACCGGTGCCACGCTGATGCTGGTGTACGCGATCGTCTCCGTGCCCGGCACCGGTTGGGAGAACTCGCGCACGATCGGCGCATTCGTCCTCGCGGCACTGCTCGCCGCGGTGTACTTCCGCGCCGAACTGACCGCTGAGAAGCCGTTGTTGAGCCTGGGCCTGCTTACCCAGGGCCCGCTGGTGCGCTCCGCGCTCGGAGCGGCGGCGCTGAACGGCTCGTATCTGGGCCTGCTCCTGCTGAGCACCCTGCACCTCCAGCGACGCGCCGGATGGAGCTCGCTGGAGACCGGGCTCGCGTTCCTCCCGGCCAGCGTCCCGCTCGCCCTCACCGCACTCCACTCCGGCCGCGTCGCGGCCCGGTTCGGTCCGGCCCGGCTGATCGCGGCCGGCGCCGCCGCCGCACCGGCCGGCTACCTGCTCTACCCGCGTGACGCCCCCTCGGACGTGCGGTACGCCGTCGACGTACTGCCCACCATGCTGTTCGTCGGCGTCGCGTTCGTGCTCGCCTTCGCGGCGCTGCACCTCCAGGCCACCGGCTCGGTGCCCGCACCCCGGCAGGCGGAGGCGAGCGGGCTGTACCAGACCGCCGTCCAGCTGGGCGCCGCGCTCATGATCGGGCTGACCGCCGCGCTGTACCCCTCGGGTTACGGGCCCGCCCTCGGGCTGGTCACGGCCGTCGGCCTGTTCGGTTTCCTCGTCGCCCTGTACGGCCTGACACGAAGGGAACCCCACGCCGAACGAGACGTCGACCCGGACGGCAGACCGAGGGACGAGACGGGCCGGCACCGGGCGTGACACGGCCGCGATCACACCTACCCCAGGGAGAGGGCACGACACCATGCCGATTGCAGAAGAAAGCCTCAGGTCCCGCACCGACGAGCTGACCGCGATCAAGGAATCGGCGCGCGGCGGACCCGATCCGGCCGCCACCGAACGCCAGCACGCCAAGGGCAAGCTGACCGCGCACGAGCGGATCGGACTGCTCCTGGACAAGGGATCGTTCACCGAGGTCGAGCCCTTGCGGCGGCACCGGGCGAGCGGCTTCGGGCTGGAGCACAAGAAGCCGTACAGTGACGGTGTGATCACCGGCTGGGGCACCGTGCACGGTCGTACGGTCTTCGTCTATGCCCATGACTTCCGGATCTTCGGCGGCGCGCTCGGCGAGGCCCACGCTCAGAAGATCCACAAGATCATGGACCTGGCCGAGGCCGCCGGCGCGCCGGTGGTCAGCCTGAACGACGGTGCGGGCGCCCGTATCCAGGAGGGCGTCACCGCGCTGGCAGGGTACGGCGGCATCTTCCAGCGCAACACCAGGGCCTCCGGCGTCATCCCGCAGATCTCGGTGATGCTCGGCCCCTGCGCGGGCGGCGCCGCCTACAGCCCCGCGCTCACCGACTTCGTGTTCATGGTCCGCGAGACCTCGCAGATGTTCATCACCGGCCCCGATGTCGTCAAGGCCGTGACCGGCGAGGAGATCACGCAGAACGGCCTCGGCGGCGCCGATGTGCACGCCGGTGTCTCGGGCGTCTCCCACTTCGCGTACGACGACGAGGAGCACTGCCTGGAGGACGTGCGCTATCTCCTGTCGTTGCTGCCCGCCAACAACCGGGAGCTGTCGCCGGTCACGCCCTGTGCCGACCCGGCCGACCGGGCGTGCGACGCCCTGCTCGATCTGGTTCCGGCCGGTTCGGGGCAGGCGTACGACATCCGGAAGGTGATCGAGGAGATCGTCGACGACGGCGAGTACTTCGAGGTGCACCCGGCCTGGGCCACCAACCTCGTCTGCGCCCTGACCCGCTTCGACGGCCATGTCGTCGGCATCGTCGCCAACCAGCCCGCCTCCATGGCGGGTGTGCTGGACATCGAGGCCTCCGAGAAGGGCGCCCGCTTCGTCCAGTTCTGCGATGCGTTCAACATCCCGCTGGTCACCCTGGTCGACGTGCCCGGCTTCCTGCCCGGTGTGGACCAGGAGCACAACGGCATCATCCGGCGCGGAGCCAAGCTGCTGTACGCCTACTGCAACGCCACCGTGCCGAGGATCTCACTGGTCCTGCGCAAGGCGTACGGCGGCGCCTACATCGTCATGGACTCCCGCTCCATCGGCGCCGACCTGGCGCTGGCCTGGCCCACCAACGAGATCGCGGTGATGGGCGCGGAGGGCGCGGCGAACGTGGTCTTCCGGCGCGAGATCAACGCCGCCGAGGACCCGCAGGCCGTGCGGGAGCAGCGGATCGCGGAGTACAAGTCCGAGCTCATGCACCCCTATTACGCCGCCGAACGCGGCCTCATCGACGACGTCATCGACCCGCGCGAGACCCGGTCGGTGCTGATCCGCTCGCTCTCGATGCTGCGGGCCAAGCACGCCGACCTGCCGACGCGCAAGCACGGCAACCCCCCGCAGTAGCAGAAGAAGTGGCAGTCACAGGAACGGAGCCATGACCGTGACACCGCCGACCGGGCCGCCCGCCCGGCAGTGCCAGAACGCACTGAACACGCTTCATTCCACCGTGTACTTCGGACCCGACCTCGGCCGGGAGCTGGCCGGCAAGGGCATCGACGACCCGATGGACTGGTACCTGGCAGGCCGGGCCGCGGCGCTGGGCCGCGTGGGGCCAGGCGTGGTCACCGCCCTGTTCTACAACTTCCGGTACGACACGATCGCCCGGCATCTTCCCGCCCTCTGGGACCGGGTGCCTCCCGAGGAGGCGGTTGCCGCCCGGCTGCGCGCGGCCGACGCCATCCTGCGCCGGGCGTTCGGAGTGGAGGCCCTCACCGCACGCCCGATGCGGGAGGCGGCCCGGCTGGCGCTGCGGGCCGTCGAGGCCTGCGGTCGTCCCGGCCGCCCGATGTACGCGGCGCACGCCGACCAGCCCGTGCCCGACGAGCCGCACCTGGCGCTCTGGTACGCGGCCACCCTGCTGCGGGAGCACCGTGGGGACGGCCATGTCGCCGCCCTGAGCGCGGCCGGCCTGGACGGACTGGAGGCGCTGGTCTCGCACTCCGCGAGCGGCGCGGGAATGCCGAGTGAGTCGGTCATGACCTCGCGCGGCTGGACCGAGCAGGAATGGTCCGAGGCCGAGGAACGGCTGCGAGGGCGCGGGCTGCTGGCCGAGGACGGGACGCTGACCCCACAGGGCGTCCGGCTCCGCCAGGAGCTGGAGGAGGAGACCGACCGCGCGGACCGGGAGCCGTACCAGCACCTCGGTGCGGAGGGCGTCGCGGAACTCACCAGGATCACCGAGGAATTCGTCCGGATTGCCGGAACGGCCGGAACATTCCCCCCGGGGCTCGCGTCCTTCTTTCTGCCTGCGGATTTGACGAAGACGTGACACAGCAGCGGACACATCTGACACGGGAATTCTTGAACCGGTCCGTGTCACCGAAGAGGCTTATGGCGGAATCCCCCATTGGAGAGGCATTTGATATGGCGGACGGTGCTTCGGCAGAGGCGTACAGCACGGGATCGCTGACCCGGGGAACTTTCTCCCCACTCGACCAACTCCGGCTGTTCGAGCGGAAATACGACCCGGTGACCCGCGCCATCATCGAAGCGCTCCCCCTGGACCAGGCCCCGCGGTGCCTAGAGCTGGGCGCCGGTGCCGGTTCGATGTCCTACTGGCTGGCGGAGCGGGCGCCCGAAGGCGAGGTACTCGCCGTCGACATCGACGTCAGCAGGCTGGAATCGCATCGCGCCGCAAACCTGACGGTACATCAGGCAGATATTGTCTCCGAGGAGTTCGAGGAGGGCGCCTACGATCTCGTACTCGCCCGGGCCGTGGTCGAGCACCTCAAGGACCCCGATGCCCTGCTGACCCGTGCTACGCGCTGGTTGGCCCCCGGCGGCTGGCTGGTCGTGGAGGACTTCTACTACCTGCCCGCCGAGCACGCCGCGACCGCCGTGGGGCGCACCCTCGTCGGCGGATACGTGCGCCGCATGGAGGATCAGGGCGCCGACATGGGCTGGGCGCGCCACCTGCCGGCCGCCCTGGCCCGGGCCGGCCTGGAGTCGGTCGGCCTGCGCCTGACTCCCGCGGGCCCCGGCCAGTCCCCCGCCGACGACGAACTGATCGGCCTGCGGCTCCGGCAGGAAGGCCATGCCCTGGTCGACGGCGGCATGGTGACCGCCGACGAACTCGCGGACTTCATGGGCCTGCTCGGCCGCCCGGAGGGGCGGGACATGACGACGCTGATGGTCTCGGCGTGGGCGCGGCGCCCGGCGGAGTAAGCGCGGACCAGGAATCACGCACGAGGAAGCACGAGGGAGAGCACTCATGACCGCACAGAACGTCGTACTTGTCACCGCCGCTACGGGAAACGTCGGCCCGCACGCGGTGGCCCATCTGCTCGAAGCGGACGCCCGGGTCCGTGCGCTGGTCCTCCCGGACGACCCCAACATCGGCCGGCTCCCCGACGGCGTCGAGATCTTCCACGGCGACCTCGGTGACCCGGACAGCCTCGACGCCGCCCTGGACGGTGTCGACGGCGTCTTCCTCATGTGGCCGTTCTTCTCCCTCCCGGTCGACACCGCGCCCACGGTGCTGAGCAAGATCGAGACCACGGCCCGCCGCGTCGCCTTCGTCTCGTCCGTCGGCGTGCACATCGGCCTGGAGCCCGTCGACAACAACTGCCACGCATACATCGAGAAGCTGCTGGAGGGGACCACCCTGGAGTGGACCTTCCTGCGGACCACCGGATTTCACTGCAACGCCGCCATGACCTTCGCCGCGCAGGTCCGTAGCGGCGACGTGGTGCGCTTCCCGTACGGCGCGGCCACCCGCACCTCTGTCCACGAGTCGGACCTCGCCGCCGTCGGAGCCAAGGCGCTCACCAGCGAGGGGCACGCTCGCAAGGCGTACCTCGTCTCCGGCCCGGAGCAGCTGTCCCAGGCAGGGCAGCTGAAGGTCATCGCCGAGGTAACCGGGCGTGAGCTCACCTGGAAGGACATCGAGCACGACGCCGCCCGGAAGGCCATGGTGGACGCCGGCTGGCCGCCCTCGTACGCCGACGGGGCGCTCGACTACTTCGAGACGCTGACCAGAACGCCGGAGGTCGGCTCGAACGTCGTGGAAGAGGTGACCGGCAAGCCGGCCCGCACCTTCCGTGACTGGGTGGTCGAGCACGCCGACATGTTCAGCTGAGCGGCTCACCGAGACCCCTTACGGAGTTTTCCGATGACACAATTGCCCGAGCCCGGCTTCGTCACCTTCGACACGCTGACGGCCGAAGTGCCCCGGACGGCCGACGAGTTGGTCGAGGCCCTCGTCACCGAGGCGGCAGGGCGGTTGCGCCACAGCCGGGGATTCATCGCCTCCCGCGTCCATGTCAGCGACGACCGTCGTACGGTGATCCACCGCTGCCTCTGGCGTGACGCCGCCGATCACCACGCTGCCGCCGACCGGCTGAAGGAACTGGCCAACAGGCCCGGCGTGCAGACAGCGAAGGCCTTCGGGGGCACTCCCGCCCCCGGCCTTCACGGGCCCCAACTCGGCGCGCAGCCCGGCCGGTTGGCTGTCGCCACGCGCTACCTGCACCCCGGCTCCTATGACGCCCTGGCCGACCTGCTGGCCCGTAGCGGCGCGTGGAAGCGCCACCACAAGGGCTTCATCTCGGCCACGCCGCACATCACCCCGGACGGCCTCACCTTCGTCAACTACGCGATGTGGGCGACCGAGGACTCGTACCGCGCGTGGATGGCCGATCCGAGGATCTCCGAGGGGCAGGAGGAGATCGCCCGTCTCGAAGCCGCCCCGCCCGAATACGTGCTGTGCACCGTGGCCGCCGACATCGCGGCCGCCTGAACCCGGCCGTACGCATCCAGAGCACGACTCCAGAGCACGACTCCAGAGCACGACGAACCGAAGGACCGCACAGCCATGACCGCCGTCACGAGCACGTCCGTGCGGGTCGAGATCGTTCTCGACCTCACCTGTGTCCACTCCTACATCGGATTCACCCGTTTCGAGCGGGTCGCCGACCGGCACCGGGCGGCGGGCGGCGAAGTCGACGTGGTGTTCCGCCCCTTCCAGGTCTCGCCCGACGCACCGCCGCAGGGCCGTCCGCTGTCCGAGGTGCACCTCGGCTTCTTCGGCAGCGCCGAGGCGGCCGCGCAGGCCACCGAGAGCATGGCTGCCGTCGGCGCCAAGGACGGCCTGGAGCTGAACTTCGGGCGCGCCGTACATGTGAACACCTTCGAGGCCCACCGCCTCCTGGCCGCTGCCGCCCGCCAGGGGCTGGGCGAGCCGATGGCCGAGCGCATCTTCCGGGCCTATCTGACCGACGGGCTGAACATCGGCGACCGCGCAGTTCTCGACAGCCTGGCCACCGAGATCGGCGTACGGCCGAGCGCGGACGGCGCCGAGGAGTTGCGCGCCGAACTGGCCCGGGTGCTGGCTTCCGGCGTCCGAGGCGTACCGGTCTTCACCTTCGGCGGCGGGGTCGTCCTGACCGGCGCCCAGCCGGAGGAGACGTTCCGGCGGGCCTTCGAGGCCGCTGCCGGCTGACTCCGCCGTTCCAACCCACCCGCACTCCACTCCGTACCCAAAGGAGAACTCATGCGACGCATACGTCACACCTGGGCAGCCACCGCCGCCGGCGCGTTACTCGTCCTCACCGCCACGACGGGCCCGAGCGCCGCCGCTGCCCAGCCCCTGACCGCCCCGGCCGCGGACCGGGCCGCCGTCGAGGAGCAGGCCCCTCAGGTCCTGGAGCTCAGGTCCTCGGTCGACGGACTGTCCGCCCCGACCACCGCGCGCCCGGGCCTGACCACGTTCCGGGTGTCCACCACTGACCCCGCCTCGGGCTGGATATCGCTGGTCCGTCCCAAGCCCGGCGTCTCCTTCGAGAGCTTCCGCTCCTCCCTGCTGAAGATCATCAACGCGGTCGGGCCCGACATCGTCGAGGGCAGCGCCGAGATGCAGCAGAAGGCGGAGCTGCTCGGCGGCACGGTGATCCACCCGAACCTCCCGGCCTCCTTCACCAGGACCCTGACGCCCGGCACGTACTGGTTCTTCGACTACCGCAACATCCGCGACGAGAACCCGCGCCACAGCACCTTGACGGTCAGCGGCACCGCCGGAACCGGCACCGCGCCGGCCCCCACCGCCTCCCTCACCGGCAAGATGATCGACGGCCGGCCGCGCTGGATCCTCGACGGCACCGTGCGCGCGGGCCGTCCGATCCTCTTCCGCAACGAGATGCCCGAGGGCCAGAACATCGAGGCCATCTTCTTCCGCCTCGCGGACGACGTCACAGAGCAGGACGTCCAGGACTACGTCAACGACTTCGGCGACACCGGTGCGTTCCCGGACTACACCGGCCCCCTCGACCTGGAGCAGGGAACCGGCGGTCTGCCCATGAACGTGGGGGAGACCTCGCTGCTCCAACTCACGCTGCAGCCCGGCCGCTACGTGGTCGTCGACTTCTTCAGCGACGCCAAGGACGGCAGCAGCCTCATCAAGCGTGGCCACTGGAAGATCTTCGAGGTCCAGTGACCTTACGACGGTTGCGACGGAGGAGAAGACCATGAACCTGCCCGGCACGACGGGTGAGACGCTCATACGGATCGAGAGCGGTGCCCCCGACGAATACGAAGTGGCCGTGCTGACCGCGGTGTTGCTCGCCCGGATCGCGGTACCGGCGGACGACGCCGAGACGGACGAGGTCCGCAGCGTCGCCCGCTGGCGGCGCCTGGAGCGCATGTCCGGCCACCACCGCACTCCGTGCAGCTGGCAGAGCCCCACCGCACGCTGGAGCGGACGGGCTGCGTGAACGACGGAGGAGCTTGATGCTGCCGTTCCCTGACAGCCTGGAGCAGGAAGACCTGACGCTCGAAGATTTCCTCGAAGAGGCGGATACTCAGCGGCCCGCGCTGCTCGCCGGTGAGGAGGGAGAGAATCCCGACCCTCACATCTTCCGCGGGGTCGACTGAAGCGCCTGCGACCGAGCCGCAGGCACAGGAGATCTGGTGCCCCCAACGGGATTCGAACCCGTGCTACCGCCTTGAAAGGGCGGCGTCCTAGGCCGCTAGACGATGAGGGCTATCGGCCCGCCTGGGCGCTTCTCAGCGCGTCGGGGACGTGAGAAGCATATGGGATGGCGGGAGGGATCGCCAAAACGGTTTACGGAGACGGGGTGGGCGAGGGAGTGGGGGACGGGGTCGGAGACGGGGTGGCTCCCGGCTGGTTCTCCTCGACCAGGTGGCGGCTGACCTCCGCCGTCGTCAGGCCCAGGCCGCCCAGCCTGATCGCGTCCCAGGCCTGGAGGCGGCGGGTGTCCCGGTCGAAGTAGAGGATCGACGCCTCGATCGGGTCCGGGTGCTCGCCCTCCACCGCGCGCAGGCCGCTGCCGCCCGTCGAGCCTTCGATGCGCAGCCGGGTGCCGTACCGCATGACCTCCATCTCCTGGTGGTGCACATGGCCGGCCAGGACCAGGGGGACCTCGCCGTCGGTCTGGCGGGCGGCCGGCGGCTCGTGGGCGATGGCCACGTCCACGGGGGTGCCGGCGGCCCGCTGGTCGCGCAGCGCCGAGGCCAGGCGGGCGCCGGCCAGTTCCTGGGAGGCGTCGGCTCCGGGTTTGTTGGTGCGGTCGGGGGTGAACTGTGGGTCGCCGATGCCCGCGAAGCGCAGGCCCGCGATGGTCGTCGCCCGGCCGTCGTCCAGGACGTGCACGTTCCTGAGGCCTTCGAGGTAGCGCTGGGTGATCAGGGAGTCGTGGTTGCCGCGGACCCAGACGTACGGGGCGCCCAGGTCCTCGATGGGGTCCAGGAAGCCGTTCTCCGCCGCTGTGCCGTGGTCCATCGTGTCGCCGGAGTCCACGATCACGTTCACCTCGTACTGCTCCACCAGCGAGGCGATGATCTTCCAGCTGGCCGGGTTCAGATGGATGTCGGAGACGTGCAGGACGCGGATGGTGGTGGGGTCCGGCTGGTAGGCGGGGAGCGTGGAGGTGGCGTCGTAGAGCTTCGTCACGTTCGTCACCAGGCGGGCCAACTCCTGCTGGTAGACGTCGAATTCGGTGACGATGCTGCGGGCGTCGCCGACCAGGGAGGGGGCGGAGGAGAGCAGGCCGGAGAACCTCGGTTCCAGGACGGACTTGGGATTCCAGGAGGCGTACGCGGTCACCCCGGAGGCGGCGAGCAGGGCGAGGGCGAGGCCGCCGGCCGCCAGGGCCCGGCGCGGGCGGCGGTAGACCGCGAGGCCCAGGGCGGTGGCGCCCGCGACCACGGCCACACAGGAGCGCACCGCCAGGTCGAGGGCGCCGTGGCCGACGTCCTGGGCGACCTCGTCCTGGAGGCCGGAGAGGCGTTCGGGGTGGTCGACGAGGGCCTGGGAACGGTCCGGGTCGAGCTGGTCGACGTTCACGTCCAGACGGACCGGGGCGATGTGACTGTCCAGGTGGAGGGCGCCCAGTGGGGAGACGTTGATCTTCGTGCCGCCGGCGAGGGACGGGCGCAGGGTCATCGTCGTGTCCATCGGGCCGACCGGGACGCGCACGTTGCCGACGACCAGCAGACCGAGCCAGGCGCCCAGCAGGACGACTGTGATCAGGCCGAGGGCGCGGATCCAGGGGTTGTGGGGCTGGGAGACGAGTTCGACCGCGGGGTGGGGGCGGAGGCCGCGCGGCCTTCGTATGCGGGTGATCGTGTTCAGGACTGCGGCTGGGACGCGGGCCATTGGTCCCCTATGCCCGTGTCCGGGGGTGGATATGCGGGGCCGTGCGGGTCGTAACGGAGTGCTCCTGCGGCTCTCGTACGGGGGTGTCGTACCGGACAATGGGCCTGTGCTGGAGATGACGCGCGAGGAGTTCGAGGAACTGGTCGCCGAGGCGCTGGACCGGATTCCGCCGGAGCTGACGCGGCTGATGGACAACGTCGCGGTGTTCGTCGAGGACGAGCCACCGGTGGACGATCCCGAGCTGCTCGGACTGTACGAGGGGACTCCGCTGACGGAGCGGGGCGAGTGGTACGCCGGGGTGCTGCCGGACCGGATCACGATCTACCGGGGGCCGACGCTGAGGTTCTGCGTGTCGCGGGAGGACGTCGTCGCGGAGACGGAGATCACAGTGGTGCACGAGATCGCCCATCACTTCGGGATCGACGACGCGCGGTTGCACGCCCTGGGATACGGATGACCGTGCGCGTGTCCTCTTGTGGGCGGCGGGAGTTGGGCACGTTGACTCCTTCACCCTCCCCGGAGGTGGCTGCCCGTGCGCCCCTTGCTCGTACCCGTCCGCCTGGCCGCCACCGTCGTGGCCGTCGCCGCTGCCGCCGGCTGTATGAGCGTGGGTGACGACGACGGAGGGCGGGCCAGGCCGTCGCACTCGGCGGGGCAGCGGGGCGGTGCGGCGCCCGACGGGGGGTCGGTGGAGCCGGACGGTGGCGCCGGGCACGGAGAGGCCGCGGGCGGGGCCGAGGACGGGCGCGGCAAGGGCGGGAAGGGGCACGGCACGGCGAAGCCGGGCGAGTCGGCCGCACCGTCGGGGTCGGCGGCCGTGCCCGGGGCGAGCGCGTCGGCTTCGGTGCCGGACGGGCCGGGGCGGACCGTAGGGCCCGGGGGTCCCGCGCCGACGCCTGCGCCGCCTAGCCCGACGCGGACCAGTCCTGTGCCGGAGCCGCCCCCGCCGTCGCCGGAACCGTCGGCGTCTCCCGAGCCGACGGTTGCCGAGCCGTCGTCGTCGGCGCACGAGGAGACGAGGCCGCAGCTGGTGCAGCGCGAGCCGGCGCCGGAGGCCGGGGCGCCGGTCTAGGTGCCGCGCCGGTGGGCCGTTGGGCCGGGTGTACCAGCTCGGTTTGCCATGGGGGGCGGTGGGTGCGTATGGTGGCAGATCGTTTGATCCCATTTGCCCGGCGCCAACGCAGAGCGCGCCGTGTGGCGCGTACTCTCCCTTGCCGTGGCGGACCGCATTGAGGCGGTCGTATTGCGAATCACGGAGTTGACGGGCGCGTGCCGACGAGACTCCGGAAGGTTTCGCATACGCATGTCCATTTCCAGTACTGATCACGTCGTCGTGCCCGAGAACGAGGCCGTCGAGGAAACCCCCGAGCTGACCTTCGCGGACCTCGGCCTCCCCGAGGGTGTCGTGCGCAAGCTCGCGCAGAACGGCGTGACCACCCCCTTCCCGATCCAGGCGGCGACCATCCCGGACGCCCTGGCCGGGAAGGACATCCTCGGCCGTGGCCGCACCGGCTCCGGCAAGACCCTCTCCTTCGGCCTGCCGACCCTGGCCACGCTGGCCGGCGGTCGCACCGAGAAGCGCAAGCCGCGCGCCGTCATCCTCACGCCGACCCGTGAGCTCGCCATGCAGGTCGCCGACGCGCTGCAGCCGTACGGGGACGTCCTCGGGCTGAAGATGAAGGTCGTCTGCGGCGGTACGTCGATGGGCAACCAGATCTACGCCCTGGAGCGCGGCGTCGACATCCTCGTCGCCACCCCCGGTCGCCTCCGCGACATCATCAACCGCGGTGCCTGCTCCCTCGAGGACGTGCAGATCGCGGTGCTCGACGAGGCCGACCAGATGTCCGACCTGGGCTTCCTGCCCGAGGTGACGGAGCTGCTCGACCAGGTTCCGGCGGGCGGTCAGCGGATGCTGTTCTCCGCGACGATGGAGAACGAGATCAAGACCCTCGTCGACCGGTACCTCAACGACCCCGTCTCGCACGAGGTCGACGCGGCGCAGGGCGCGGTGACGACCATGTCGCACCACATCCTGATCGTGAAGCCCAAGGACAAGGCGCCGGTCACGGCGGCCATCGCCTCCCGCAAGGGCCGCACCATCATCTTCGTCCGCACCCAGCTCGGCGCCGACCGGGTCGCCGAGCAGCTGCGCGACGCCGGCGCCAAGGCCGATGCGCTGCACGGCGGTATGACGCAGGGCGCGCGCACGCGGACGCTGGCGGACTTCAAGGACGGCTACGTCAACGTCCTGGTCGCAACGGACGTCGCGGCGCGCGGCATTCACGTCGACGGCATCGACCTCGTCCTGAACGTCGACCCGGCCGGCGACCACAAGGACTACCTGCACCGGGCCGGCCGTACGGCGCGCGCCGGGCGCACCGGCACCGTCGTCTCCCTCGCGCTGCCGCATCAGCGGCGCCAGATCTTCCGGCTGATGGAGGACGCGGGCGTCGACGCCTCGCGGCACATCATCCAGGGCGCGGGCGCCTTCGACCCGGAGGTCGCCGAGATCACCGGCGCCCGTTCCATGACCGAGGTGCAGGCCGAGTCCGCGGGCAACGCGGCGCAGCAGGCCGAGCGTGAGGTCGCCCAGCTCACCAAGCAGCTGGAGCGGGCGCAGCGCCGTGCCGCCGAGCTGCGCGAGGAGGCCGACCGGCTGGTCGCCCGGGTCGCACGCGAGCGGGGCGAGGACCCCGAGGCGGCGGTGGCCGAGGCACAGGCCGCGGTGGCGCAGGCCGTCGAGGTGTCCGTGCCCGAGCAGCCGGTGGCGCGGGACGTGGACCGGGCCGAGGCTTCGTCGTCGTACGAGCGTCGTGAGCGGCGTGACGAGCGGGGTGACCGTGGTGGCTTCCGTCGCGAGGAGCGGGGTGACCGTGGCGGCTTCCGTCGCGATGACCGGGGTGACCGTGGTGGGCGTTCCTTCGAGCGTCGGGACGACCGGGGCGGGTTCAACCGGGACCGCGACCGTGACCGTGGCTTCGAGCGCCGGGACGGCGAGCGTGGTGGCTTCCGTCGTGACGACCGTGGTGACCGTGGTGGCCGTTCCTTCGAGCGTCGGGACAACGACCGTGGTGGGCGTTCCTTCGAGCGCCGCGATGGTGACCGGGGCGGCTTCCGCCGTGACGACCGGGATGACCGTGGCGGGCGTTCCTTCGAGCGTCGGGACAACGACCGTGGTGGGCGTTCCTTCGAGCGCCGTGACGGTGACCGGGGCGGCTTCCGTCGTGACGACCGCACCGCCGGTCGCCGGGACGAGCGCGGCGGCCACCGCGGCAGCGACCGTCCGTTCAACCGGGACCGCCAGGGCGACCGCCCGGGCTTCCGCACCGGCGGTCACGAGCGCCCGTACGGCCGCCGCGACGACCACCGCAGTGGCGGTTCCTTCGGCCGCCGTGAGGACAAGCCGCGCTGGAAGCGCAACGGCTGACGCCGGTAGGCAGTGAGCTGTCGGCGCCGTGGCCCCACCCCTCGCGGGGTTTGGGGCCACGGCGCTTTTCCGTGCCGAAAAGCTGTGCGATCCCTGTAGGATCAGCCGACTTCTGAGAGGGATGTGGCGCCAGGGGGCGGGGAGCATCCGACGCGTGTCGCAGTCACCTCTCGCGCTTCAGGGGAGGGTTCTTTGGCTCGTCATGCCTTCGTACGGCTGCTCGGCGCATCCGCGGTGCTCGCGGCCGGGCTGAGTCCGTTGCTGCCGTCTCCGGCGGTGGCGGAGACTCCGCAGGAAACGGTGGTGCCGGCCGCGTTGCGCAGCACCAACCTGGGGGCGGCACTGCACTACCCCGACACCCAGACGGGCACCGACGGCGTCGGCAGCGAGGGCGTGTACCACCGGGTGGAGGACAACTCCCGCCTGTTGTGGACGCGTTACTCCGACGGCAAGACCGTCGAGGCGCCGCCGGTCACGGGCGCGATCGGCGTGAGCGGCACGGGCAGCGACATCCTCGCGTACCGCTACAGCGGCGGCCGTTTCGACCTGTGGAACCCGGTCGACGGCACGACCCGTACCGCCCAGCTGCCCTCGGGGCAGGTACTGCTCGGCGTGTACGGCACCACGGTGGTCACCGCTGCTTCCGTCACGCACGAGGACGGCACGACCACGCGGGTGCTGCATCTGTTGGACGTCGGCGCGGACGGGACCGTCGTCGACACCGAGGTCAGCGGGTCGCCCGAGGGCATGACGCTGGGGCACCCGCGCGGTGCGGACGCCTCGGGCGTGGTCTTCAACGCGATGCTGGACGGCACCGCCCGCGTGGTGTCCGTGGACCGCGCGACCGGCCGCGTGCAGAGCTGGAGCCAACCGCTGCCGAGCACCACCCACGCCTACGTGAAGCTGTCGCCCGAGTACGTCGCCGTGTACAGCCGGGCGCAGGACACCAAGGTGGTGGTGCTGCCCCGGGCCGACCTGTCGGCCGCCCCCGTCGAGGTGGCTCTCGACGGCAGCAGCATCATGAACTACGTCAACGACCTCGCAGTGGTCGGCGACTGGCTGGTCCACGTCCCCAGCGGCAGCCTCCAGGTGACCGCCAAGCCCATCACGGGCGGTGCTGAGGTCACCCTCCTCACCTCAGCCCGTCTCGACGTGTCGGCCGCGACGGACGGCTCCGCCGTGGCCATCGGCCGGACCGCCGCCGACGACTGGGGCATCCAGCGCATCCACGCGGACGCCTCCGGCAAGCCAGTCGTCACGCAGCTCAAGGCCCTGCCGAAGCCGCCGGCTCCGATCCAGGGCATCTCCTTGGAACAGGGCCGCCTGGTCGTCACGGACACCAGCGGGAGCACGCAGCGCAACGACTACGTGCGGACCGTGGCTGCCACCGGCACGCCCGAGTTCGGCGAGCGCTCCGAGTTCACGCCCCGGATGGTGTCCGACGTCGTGATCGGTACCTGCCCGGAGAAGGAGATCGCCTGCTCGCGGGTCTTCGGTACGGCCGACGGCCGGATCGCCTGGATGGAGTACGGCTCGGAGATCGACCGGCTCCGAGTCAACGGCCCGACGGACGCCGGGCTCTGGGAGCGGAGCGTGCCCATCGACGGTCTCATCACCGACGTGTCGGGGCGGTACGTGCTCTATGCGACGCCGGGCGAGCGGTACGTCTACAAGATCGGTGACAACGGGAATCCGGTCACGCGCACGACGGGCGCCGCCGCGCTCTCCGGCGACGTGCTGTGGACGGCGGCGACGACCCCGGGCGCGGTCACGGCGCTGAACCTGTCCACCAAGGCCACCACCGCCGTCACCACCGACGCCGGCTGCAAGCCCGCCGAACTCCAGGCGCTCGGCCGCTACCTGTACTGGACCTGCGACGGCCGTGCCGGTGTCTACGACCGTACGGCGAAGAAGTCCGTGCCCGTTCCGATGGGCGAGGCGAAGCTCGGCGACGGGTATGTCGTCACGCACGACAAGCAGGCCGGGAAGCTGACACTCACCACCGTTGCCGGTGGCACGCCCTCGAGCCGGATCATCGGAGACCTGCCCGACACGGGGGTCTCACAGCGCGACGTGCGCTGGACAGTGGACGAGTCGGGCGCCAACGCCGCCTACGTCGACGACCAGCAGCGCGTGCACCTCGTACCGTCCGGTGTGCCCCAGCAGCCGCTGCGGCTGCTGGGGCCGGCGAAGAACGCCGCTCATGTCGAGGGGCACGAGATGGACGCCGTGCCGGACACGCTGACCACCGTGCTGCTGTCGAAGCCGTCGGCGAGCTGGGAGCTGACGGTGCGGGACACGGCGGGCAAGGTCGTCGACACT
>NZ_JBQQCE010000144.1:0-20982 GCF_052245645.1 Streptomyces sp. KR55
CGGCGGCCTCCTGCGAAAGCCGGGTCTTCCCGGCACCGCCGGGCCCGAGCAGCGTGACCAGCCGGGCGGTGGCGAGGTCGCTGCGAATGGCCTCGATGTCGTCGTCGCGGCCGACGAATGAGGTGAGGCGGGCGCGCAGGTTGCCGAGCGGGCGGGGCTCGGCCGGGCGTTCGTCCTGGTGCCGGAGCAGCTCGGCATGCAGTGCCCGCAGCTCCGCTCCCGGGTCGGAGCCGAGCCGGTCCGCGAGCAATTGTCGTACGTCTTCATAGGCGGCCAGCGCTTCAGCGGCCCGCCCGGCGTCGCGCAGGGCGCGCAGGCGCAGGGCCTGAAGGGGCTCGTCCAGGGGATGACTGTCGCACAGGGCGGTCAGCTCGGGCAGGGACTGTTCGGCGTGGCCGAGGGCGAGGGCGGCGGTGTGGCGGGCGCGGAGGGCGTCCAACCGCCGGGTCTCGCAGCGGGCCGCCTCTGCGGTGCGGTCGGGGAGGTCGGCGAGGGCGGGGCCGCACCACAGGGCGAGGGCGTCGTCGAGGACGGCGGTCGCCTTGGCGGGGTCGCCGTCGGCGAGGGCGCGCATGCCGTCGCCGACGAGCCGCTCGAAACGGTGCAGGTCGATGTCGTCGCCCGAGGTGGCGAGCCGGTACCCGCCCTCCACGGACTCGACGGCATCCGCCCCGAGCGCCCTGCGCAGCCGCCCCACCAGCGCCTGCAGCGCCCCCGTCGCATCGGCGGGCGAATCCCCGTCCCACACCTCGTCGACCAGGAGACTGACAGGCACGGTACGCCCAGGCCGCAGGGCCAGCACGGTCAACAGGGCACGCAACCGCGCCCCGCCGACCGGAACAAGGGTGCCGTCGGTGCGGAGTGCCTGAGTCGTGCCGAGGATGCGATAGCGCACGGGACCATTCTCGCTTGCCCTCCGGCCCTGGGGGCCTCCCCCTGAATGACCTCAGACTCCAAGAGTTTAACTCAGCTAACTCTCAGTAGCTTGGATACAAATACGCTAGCCTTCGAGTCATGGGAAGACCCCCGAGGGCACTCGTCACCGTCCGCCTGACCGTTCAGACCGAGTCGACGACCAGCCCTGAACGGCAGGTCGAAGAGTGCAAGTCCTTTTGCGAGCTGCGCGGTTGGGAGGTCGTCGGCATCGCCAGAGACCTCTCTGTCTCCGCCACCGCAGTCCCGCCATGGGAGCGTCCGGAGCTATCCCGCTGGCTCGACGACCGTGCCCCCGAATTCGATGTCATCGTCTTCTGGCGACTCGATCGGTTCGTTCGCCGGGTCAGTGACCTGCACCAGATGATCGAGTGGGCCGAGCGTCATGGAGACAAGGGACTTGCCTCCGCCACCGAGCCATTCGATCTCACGAGTCCGACCGGAAAGGCGACGGCTACTCTGATCGCCACCTTCGCCCAGATGGAGGCTCAGGCCGCCGCCGAGCGGGTCGCCTCATCGCGTGCGCACTTGCTCACGTCCGCACGATGGGGCGGCAGTTCACCGCCCTTCGGGTATCGCACTTACTCGAAGGACGGCGCCCGCTATCTGGAGATCAACCCGGGAACGGCAGTCATCGTCCGGGAAGCCGCTCAACGCGTCATCGACGGTGAGTCGATCAACGCCATCTGCCGAGATTTCGAAGAACGGGGGGTTCCTTCCCCTGCGGACACGTACCAACGGAACAAGTCCGGCAAGGATTTCGTCTGGTATCCCCGAACGTTGAAGGGAATCCTCACCTCCCCCACCCTGCTGGGTTGGAAGACGCGCAGCGAGGACGTTCCCGGCAAGAAGTACAAGAGGCGTGTCCTGGTCCACGATCAGGACGGCCGACCCATCCGCGTGGCCGAAGGGGTACTGAGCCAGGACGTATTCGACCGTCTTCAGGACGCGCTGGCCGATTCCGCAACCCCGATCAGCCGACGTTCCGCAAACCCCAGGACGCCGCTTCTCCATGTGATCAAGTGCGGAGGGTGCGGCAAGAACCTGCAGCTTCACACGACGAAGAAGCGACGCAAAGACGGGACGTACAGGGTTACCGAGAAGATTCGCTGCCTCTCAAGGGTTGGGTCCCCGCCATGCCCCGGCTACGTGTTCTCGCCCGACCAGGACATCGTCACTCCCGTCCTGCGCATGCTGGTCAGAGCAGTCGGAGATACACCTGTCACCCGCCGCGTGTACGTCCAACAAGCCGAGGTCAGGGACGATTCGAGGAATCCGGGACACCGCGCCAACGAGGATCACTGGCAGTTCGTGCCGCTCGGTACAACGTTCGGGGAGCGGTGGCAGAACATGGATATCACCGAGATCGGCGAGGATCTGATCCAGGCCGGCATCACGATCAGATGCCACCCTCGCGAAAGCGGTGGCCATGTTCTGGAGATCCCCGACGACTTCCAGGAGCGGCTTGCCAAGTTCCTGGGGCGGTCAGACCCGGCAGCGGTTGGGGGATGATCCCGGCGGACTTCTCACTTCTGGGAGACTCACAGCCTCTCTGAACGTTGTCTCCACATGCACCATCACGGTCGTCGTCCCTCAGCTCGGCCACCCACCAGGAGCCCGGTTCATGACCACCACCTCTCGTACGAGCCAACAGCGGATCAGCCCTGTCTTCATCGGGATCGCTGCCGTCACGGCAGTCACCGGCTGGGCGACATGGACGGGCTTCGCATCATCTCCAGGGCTTGCCGTCTTTCTCTTCGTCACCTCGGCCTGGGTGGTCTCTCTATGTCTGCACGAGTACGCACACGCCCGCACCGCCCTGCACAGTGGCGACATCACCGTCGGGGCGAAGGGCTACCTGAGCCTGAATCCTCTCGCTTATACGCACGCCCTGCTCAGCATCGTGCTGCCCGTGCTGTTCGTGATCCTGGGCGGGATCGGGCTGCCAGGCGGTGCCGTCTTCATCGAGCGGGGCCGGATCCGGGGGCGGTGGCGGCACAGTCTGATCTCGGCGGCGGGTCCGCTGACGAACGTGCTGTTCGCGGCCGTGTGCACGGCGCCGTTCTGGCTGGACGCGCTGGACGGCGTGCCGCGGGACTTCCAGTACGCGCTGGCGTTCCTCGCGCTGCTCCAGGTGACGGCCGCGATCCTGAACTTCCTGCCGGTGCCGGGCCTGGACGGCTACGGCGTCATCGAGCCCTGGCTGTCGTACAACGTCCGCCGCCAGGTGGAGCCGCTCGCGCCCTTCGGGCTGCTGCTGGTGTTCGCGCTGCTGTGGATCCCGGCGCTGAACGGCGCGTTCTTCGACCTGGTCGACGCCGTGCTGCGGGGCCTCGGGATCAACGAGGTCGGCACGTACTGCGGCTACGAGCTGTACCGCTTCTGGCTCGGCACCAACGAGTACTGCTCGGTCAGCCCGTGACCGACGAGTTGCGCTGAGCGCTCCGGCCGCGCTTCAGGTAGTACCAGGCCATGTTCGACGACAGTCCCGCGAGCAGCACCCATACGATGCCCAGCCAGCTGCCCTGCGCGAAGGAGATGACGGCCGCGACGACGGCGAGGACGCAGACGGCGAGGGCGTAGAGGGCGAGACGGGGCATGGCGTTCGGCTCCTGTCGGGGGACACTGCTGGCATTGCTGGAGACCACCAGTGTCCCCCATGGGGTCATACGTCCGTGACGCGCAGTCCCGC
Organism: Streptomyces sp. KR55; assembly: GCF_052245645.1. Lineage (NCBI taxonomy): Bacteria > Bacillati > Actinomycetota > Actinomycetes > Kitasatosporales > Streptomycetaceae > Streptomyces > Streptomyces sp. KR55. The sequence continues at coordinate 3,626 of NZ_JBQQCE010000144.1, forward strand.
GTGCGCCTTGTAGCGGCGGTTGACGGAGATCAGGTTGGCGACCAGCGACTCCACCTGGTGGGCGTTGCGCAGCCGGCCGGCGAAGATGCCGCGCATGCCGGGGATGCGGCCGGCCAGCGCCTGCACGATCTCGACGTCGGCCCGCTCCTCGCCGAGGACCATGACGTCGGTGTCGATCTCCTCGATCTCCGGGTCCTGGAGCAGCACGGCGGACAGATGGTGGAAGGCGGCGGTGACCCGCGCGTCCGGCAGCAGCGCGGCGGCCTGCTCGGCGGCGCTGCCCTCCTCGGGCTTCAGCGCGTAGGCGCCCTTCTTGTCGAAGCCGAGCGGGTTGACGCAGTCGACGACCAGCTTGCCGGCCAGCTCGGCGCGCAGGGACTCCAGGGTCTTGCCGTGCCCCTCCCACGGCACGGCGACGATCACGATGTCGCTGCGCCGCGCGCATTCGGCGTTGTCGGCGCCCTCGACGCCGTACCCCAGCTCCTGAGCGGCGGCCTGCGCCCGCTCGGCCGCCCGGGAGCCGATGATCACCTTCTGGCCGGCCCGGGCGAGCCGGTAGGCGAGGCCTTTGCCCTGCGGCCCGGTCCCGCCGAGCACGCCGACCACCAGCCCGGAGACGTCGGGCAGGTCCCAGGGGTCCTTGGCGGGGGCCTTCGCGGGCTTCTGTGCAGCACTGTCGGTAGAGGTCATGGGCCGACTTTACGTCCGGCCCCGCGACGTCACAGGGTCAGGTGAGCTCCGTCACGGGGACCCGCAGGAAGCTGATCGTCTCGTACGCGCCGAAGTCGCCCGTCTCGTAGAGGAATCCGACGGTGGACGCGTCGACGCGCACGAGATCGCTGTACGCGGCCGGCAGGCCGTCGGCCGTGAACACCGGGCGCCAGGTCCTGCCGCCGTCGGTGGAGGCGCGGAGGGTCATCAGGGCACGGCCGCGGGCGGCGGGCCCGGAGAAGAGCAGGATGTCGGGGTCGCGCAGTTGGAGGACGCTGGCCTGGCAGACGGGGGCGGTCAGCCCGGCCTGCGGACGGAACGGCTTCACGAGGGTCCTGCCGCCGTCCTCGGAGTGGGCGTCGGCCCGGTTGCCGGGCGACCGGGAGTCGGTGCGGGTGTTGAAGTAGACGCGGCCGTCGGGGAGTTCGGCGGCGGTGGTCTCGTTGACGTTGACGTAGTCGTCGTCGCTGTCGTCGATGTAGCCGAGGTACCAGGTCTCGCCACGGTCGTCACTGAGCAGGCAGTGGCCGCCGTTGTACCGGGGCTCGTTGCCGAGGTCGGTGCCGGCCGGCGGCAGCGTGTGGTTGCCGGGGACGACGACCCGGCCGGTGCTCAGCTGGATGCCGTGGCCGGGGGTGGTGGCGTACCAGCGCCAGCCGGGCTGCTTCACCTGCCCGGTGATCTCCCTGGGCTCCGACCAGGTCCGGCCGTCGTCGTCGCTGTGCTGCACCCACACCCGGCGCCCGTCGGCCTCCTTCACCTCGCCGCGCACGATGAGCTCCTCGGCGGCCGCCGCGGCGGAGCGGACGTGGACGAGCAGGATGCGGCCGGTGTCGAGGACGACCGGGGCCGGGTTCCCGGCGAGGTCGGTGCCGTTGTCCGCGACCACCTGCAACGGGCCCCAGGTGCGGCCGCCGTCCGTGGAGCGCTTCAGCACGATGTCGATGTTCCCCCAGTCGTGCGCGGACTCGACCCGGCCCTCGCAGAAGGCGAGAAGGGTGCCGGAGTCCGTCCGCACGACCGCCGGGATCCGGTAACTGGCATAACCCTCGCGGCCGGCGCGGAAGGGGACGGTTGCTGGTGGCATGGGCGACTCCTCGGGGTGACCGTTCGCGGGATTGCGGCCCTGTGCCCATCTTGGGCGAATTCGCGGTGAACTCCGGGTCACGAGTGCCCTGTTACGGCAGGATACGGCCGTATGGATGCCGTACGGGTCGCGTTGCTGCGTGAAGTGCTCGCCGGAACCGAGTGGTTGGGGGCCACTCGGCGGTTCGCGGGGGTGCTGCGCGGGTCGGTGGTGTCGCACGGGGGCGGGCTGCTGCTCGTCGGCACACCGGAGTACGAGCCGTGGCATCTGGCGGCCCACCTGGTCGACGAGGCGGCCTGGTCGGGTACGCCCGAGCTGGCCCCCACCCTCGTACGGCACGATGCACGCCCCTCGGATCCGGCGCATCTGGCGGTCGGGCTGGGGCGCATCGAGGCGGCCCGGCGTGGTGAGACGCTGCTGGTGGTGTCACCGCAAGGGCCGGGCGGGCCGCTGCTGGAGCGGGTGCACGACGCACGGCGGGCCGGGGCGACGGTGCTGGCCCTCGGTTCGGCCGACGGGGACCTCACCGCGATGGCGCACGAGACGCTGGCCGTGCGGGAGGAGTCCGAGCTGGACCTGGACACCGTGCAGCACCTGGTGAGCGCGGCGGCCGGGGAGAACGCGCTGCCCGCGGCGCGGGGGCGGCGGCTGAGGGACCGGCTGGCGAGGCTGGCGGACGAACTGACGGCGCCGCCGCCTGCCCGCTGGTGACCCTGCCCAGCACTGTCCGCCCGCAGGCGGTCGAAAAACGGTTGCCCACAGCTCCCCCGCCCGCGGAGCATGACGGTTCGTGACCGACGAACCCGCTTCCGGCCTGCGCGCCCTCCTCCCGGACCTCGCCCCCTGGCGGGCCTCCGCCGACTTCCGGCGGCTGTGGCTGTCGGGGCTGATCTCGAACTTCGGGAGCTTCCTGACGTTCGTCGCGCTGCCGGTGCAGATCAAGGAACTCACGGGGTCCGCGGCGGCGGTCGGGGCGATCGGTGCCGTGGAGCTGATCCCGCTGATCGTCTTCGGGCTGTACGGCGGTGCGCTCGCGGACGCGCTCGACAAGCGCGGGCTGATCATCTGGACCGAGGCGGGACAGGGGCTGCTCAGTGCGGTGCTGCTGGTGAACGCACTGCTGCCGCAGCCCGCCGTGTGGCCCCTGTATGTCGTGGCCGCCCTGTCCTCGGCTCTTGTCTCCGTACAGCGCCCCGCGCTCGACTCGCTCTGGCCGCGGATCGTCGCCCATGAGCACCTGCCGGCCGCGACCTCCCTCAACTCCCTGCGCTGGACGGTCGGCGGGGTCGCGGGCCCGGCCGTGGCGGGTGTGGTGGTGGCGTATGCGGGGCTCGGCTGGGCCTATGCGGCCGACCTGGTCACCTTCGTCGTCTCGGTCGCGCTGATCATCCCCCTCGCCTCCTCCCCCGCCTCGCACGAGGCGGCGAAACCCTCGCTGCGGGCCATCGCCGAGGGCGCCAGGTACGCCTGGAGCCGCAAGGAGCTCCTCGGCACCTACGCCGTGGACCTCGCCGCAATGTTCCTGGCGATGCCGCTGGCCCTGCTGCCGTTCCTGGCGGACGAGCTGGACGCCGAGTGGTCGCTGGGGCTGATGTACGCGACGGTGCCGCTGGGTTCGCTGCTGGTGAGCGTGACCAGCGGCTGGACCGCGCGGATCCACCGGCACGGCCGGATGGTCGTCCTCTCGGCCGCTCTGTGGGGTGTGTCGATCGCGGCCGCCGGAGTCGTCGGCAACGTGTGGCTGATGCTGCTGTGCCTGACCGTGGCCGGCGGCTGCGACATGGTCAGCGGGATCTTCCGCGGGGTCATGTGGAACCAGACGATCCCGGACGAGCTGCGGGGCCGGCTCGCCGGGATCGAGCTGCTGTCGTACTCGGTCGGACCGACCCTCGGCCAGGTCAGGTCGGGTGGTTTCGCCGCGTGGTGGGGCGTGCGGGCGTCGGTGTGGTCGGGCGGGCTGCTGTGCGTGGGCGCGGTGGGGCTGCTCGCCCTGTGCCTGCCGAAGCTGATGACGTACGACGCCCGGACGAGCGAGCACGCCGTGCGGGTGCGCGCCCAGCGGGCGGCGGCCCGGGCCTGATCAGTCGTCGTCCGTGCCGCCTGTGGGGGCGTCGTGCCACTTGGGGTCGGTCTCCCACTCGAGGTTGCGCTCGCGGGCGGTCTCCATCGCGTGCTCGGCCTCCACGCGGGTGGCGTACGGCCCGAAGCGGTCCTTGGCGGGGCATTCCGGCCCCTCCTCGACCTTCTTGTGCAGCAGGCAGTAGTACCACTCGCCCGGCTTACCGACCGTGCGCTTCTTGAACAGGGCCATGACCGGCTCCTTTCGCCAGGGACATGGTCTCGTATGCCCGCTGGTTAGACTCCCTGATATGTCTGGCCAGTCGCTGCTCGTCCCAGGGGAGCTGTCTCCCACCCGTTCCGTGCCCGGAAACATCCGGCGCCCCGAGTACGTCGGCAAGCCCGCGCCGACCCCGTACGCGGGGCCGGAGGTGCAGACCCCGGAGACGCTCGAGGCGATGCGCGTCGCCGGCCGTATCGCCGCGCAGGCGATGGCGGAGGCCGCGAAGCTGATCGCGCCGGGTGTGACCACCGACGAACTGGACAAGGTGGCGCACGAGTACATGTGCGACCACGGCGCCTATCCCTCGACGCTCGGCTACCGCGGCTTCCCGAAGTCCCTGTGCACGAGCATCAACGAGGTCATCTGCCACGGCATCCCGGACTCCACGGTCCTGCGGGACGGCGACATCATCAACCTCGACGTGACGGCGTACATCGGCGGGGTGCACGGCGACAACAACGCCACGTACCTGGTCGGCGACGTCGACGAGGAGAGCCGCCTGCTGGTGGAGCGCACGCGCGAGTCCCTCAACCGCGCGATCAAGGCGGTCAGGCCGGGCCGCCAGATCAACGTCATCGGCCGCGTGATCGAGTCGTACGCCAAGCGTTTCGGCTACGGCGTGGTCCGCGACTTCACCGGCCACGGCATCAACTCGTCCTTCCACTCGGGCCTGATCATCCCGCACTACGACAGCCCGCACGCGACGACGGTCATGCAGCCCGGGATGACCTTCACGATCGAGCCGATGCTGACGCTCGGCACGCACGAGTACGACATGTGGGACGACGGCTGGACGGTCGTGACGAAGGACCGCAGGCGAACGGCGCAGTTCGAGCACACGCTGGTGGTGACGGACACGGGAGCGGAGATTCTGACGCTGCCCTGACCGGCCCTGCTGTGAAGGCCCGCTCTCTTCGGAGGGCGGGCCTTTTTGGGTGGTTTCCGGGATGATTCGGGTACACGTTTACCGACAGCGAGTCGGCAAAAGCATTGACTTAGGTAAGCCTAACCATAGAGAATCTGGGCTCATGGACTCCTTCTCGACGCTCCTGCGCACCACCACCCACGAGCTGCACGAAGAGGCGAACTCGTCGACATTCATGAGCGATCTGCTGGGCGGCCGGCTGGGGGTGGACGCCTACGCGCGCTACACCGAGCAGCTGTGGTTCGTGTACGACGCCCTGGAGTCCGGCGCCGAGCGGCTGGCGTCCGACCCGGTGGCCGGCCCCTTCGTCCGCCCGGAGCTGATGCGGATGGCGTCGCTCGAACGGGACCTGGCGCATCTGCGGGGCCCCGGCTGGCGGTCCGCCCTCTCCGCTCTGCCCGCCACGCGGGCGTACGCCGACCGGATCGAGGAGTGTGCCCGCACCTGGCCGGCCGGGTATGTCGCCCACCACTACACCCGCTACCTCGGCGACCTCGCCGGCGGCCAGGTCGTCCGCGACCGGGCGGAGAAGACGTGGGGCTTCGACAAGAAGGGTGACGGGGTCCGCTTCTACGTCTTCGACCAGATCTCCAACCCGGCGGCCTTCAAGCGCGGCTACCGCCAACTGCTGGACGACGTCCGGGCGGACGACCTGGAGAAGCAGCGGATCATCGCCGAGTGCCAGCGGGCGTTCAGGCTGAACATGGCGGTCTTCCAGGCATTGAGCGAGGAGTTCCCGCTGAGCGCCTAAGCGCTCCGCTGGATATGCGGTTCGGAAACCTGCGGGTCGTTCGTGGCTGGTCGCGCAGTTCCCCGCGCCCCTTTGGGGCGCGGCCGAACCGCACCGGACTTCGCCGAGCCCGCTCAGCGCTCGAGGAAGACGCGCCCTCCTACCTCCACCCAGCCCTCCGGCTGCGGAGCCGTGAGTATCTGCGAGCCCGTGCCCTGGGTGATGTTCAGGGCGCGGCCCAGTCGTGCCGTCAGCTGGAGGGCGGCCGCGCCGGTCGCCTCGTCCTCGTCGATGCCGTCGTCACGGCCGGGGAAGGCGCGGGCGCGGATGCGGCCCGCCGCCTCGTCCTCCCAGGCCCAGGCGTACACCCTCCCCCACTGCCCGAAAGGCGTGGGAGGTACCCCCACCCCCGGCGGCGGCACGGGCAGCTCGTCCACCTCGGCCGCCGTGCCGTACTGGCGGAGCGTGCGCGGCGGAGCCCACTCCGGGCGGGCCTCGATCCAGCTGAACTCCCCGTCCTGCCGGGCGCCCACTACCCCGGCGGGCGTGACGAGTTCGGGCACGTCGAGCAGCCAGGCCGCGCCGACGCAGGGATACCCGGCGAAGGGCAGCCGGGTGCTGGGGGTGTAGATGTCGATGACCCCGCGCTCGGGGTCGTCCACGAACACGGTCTCGCTGAAGCCGAGCTTCGCGGCGAACGCCTGCCGGTCGCACCGCTCGGGCATGACCGAGCCGTCGCGGACGACGCCGAGTTCGTTGCCGTATCCCCCGCCGGGGCTGCAGAAGACCCGCAGGACGTCGTAGTCAGTCACCCCGGCATTGAAACACTGACCGAGAGGAACCGGACGATGGGTGGTGCCGCATGACGGTGCTGGAGAAGAGAGCCGCCGAGGAAGCGGCCCCACCGCCCGACACCCCGCCCCGCAGACGCCAGGGCACCGCCTGGCTGCTGACCGCGGGGATGGTGCTCGCCCTGCTCGTTCTCGTCCCGGTGGCCGCCGGTATCGGCGCCTACCCCATCCCGGTCGGTGACGTCCTCGGCTCGGTGCTGCACAAAGTCGGGCTGGGCGGCGCCGAGTCGGACCGGGTCGCCGAGTCCGTGCTGTGGAACGTCCGCTTCCCGCGGATCGTGCTCGCCCTGCTCGTCGGGGCCTCGCTGGGCTGCGCGGGCGCGCTGATGCAGGGCGTGTTCGGCAACCCGCTCGCCGAGCCGGGCACGATCGGCGTCTCCTCCGGCGCGGCGGTCGGCGCGGTCGCCGGGATCTCGCTGGGCCTGAACTTCCTCGGCAACTGGACCGTCCCCGCCCTGGCCTTCGCCGGCGGCCTCGGCACCGTCCTGCTCGTATACGCGATGTCCCGATCGGGCGGCCGCACCGAGGTCGTGACGCTGATCCTCACCGGAATCGCCGTGAACGCGTTCACCGGCGCCCTGATCGGCCTGTTCATCTTCTTCGCCGACACCGCCGCCGTGAACCAGATCACCTTCTGGCAGCTCGGCTCCCTCGCCCAGGCCACCTGGCCCAAGGTGCTCGCCGTACTGCCGTGCGCGGCCGCCGGCCTGGCACTGGCCCCGCTGTACGCGCGCCGGCTGGACCTGCTCTCGCTCGGCGAACGGCCCGCCCGGCACCTGGGTGTGGACGTGGAGCGGCTGCGGATCGTGCTGGTCCTCGTCATCGCGCTGCTGACGGCCGCCGCAGTCAGCGTCTCCGGCATCATCGGCTTCGTCGGTCTGGTCGTACCGCACCTGCTGCGGATGGCGGCCGGCCCCGGGCACCGCTTCCTCGTGCCGGGCAGCGCGCTCGGCGGTGCGGCGGTGCTGCTCGCCGCCGACCTCGCGGCCCGTACCCTCGCCGCCCCCGCCGAACTGCCGCTCGGCGTCCTGACCGCCCTGGTGGGCAGCCCGTTCTTCTTCTGGCTGCTGCGCCGCACCCGACGCAGGCAAGGAGGCTGGGCCTGATGCGTCTTCGTCCCCGGCGGCCCGTGGTGCCGCCCGCCCCGACACCCGGCGACGTCCTCGCCGAGGCGGCGGGCCTGCACGTACGCCTCGGTGCGCGCACCGTCCTGAACGGCGTCGACATCGCCGTCCGGGCCGGTGAGGTGCTCGCTCTGGTCGGCCCCAACGGCGCCGGCAAGTCAACCCTGTTGAGTGCGCTCGCCGCCGATCTCCCGCCCGCCGAGGGCGTCGTACGCATCCACGGCCGCCCCGCCGGGCAGTGGCCGGCGCCGGAACTGGCGCTGCGCCGGGCCGTGTTGCCGCAGTCGGCGGCGCTGTCCTTCCCGTTCACCGTCGAGGAAGTGGTCCGGATGGGACGGGCGCCCTGGGCCGGCACGCCGCTGGAGGACCAGGACGACGCGGCGGTGGCCGCGGCCATGGCGGCGACCGAGGTGACCGCCTTCGCAGTACGGCCCTTCTCCGCGCTCAGCGGCGGCGAACGCGCCCGCGTCGCACTCGCCCGCGTCCTCGCCCAGCGTGCCTGTCTGCTGCTGCTCGACGAGCCGACCGCCGCCCTCGACCTCAAGCACCAGGAGCTGGTGCTGCGCCTGTGCCGGGAGCGGGCCCGCGCCGGGGACGCCGTGGTCGTCGTCCTGCACGACCTGGGGCTCGCCGCCGCCCACGCGCACCGTGTCGCGGTCCTGCACGCCGGCCGGATCGCCGCCGACGGGCCCCCGGCGGAGGTGTTCTCCGACCGGCTCCTCACGGACGTCTACGACCAGCCCGTCGAGGTGCTCCCGCACCCGCGCACGGGAGCGGTCCTGGTGACACCCCGGCGGGACGTGTGAAGGCCAGGTCACGGTGTGGCCGCTGAAGTCGATCCCGGCGCCCGCGCGTTTCCCCGCCCCGGTAGGGTTCGCCTCCGGGAAGGGGAAGGTGAAAGGACCCGATGAGCAGGGATCGCGGCCCTCGCAGGCTTCGCAGGCTGGACCGGAGCGTGCTCATGGCAGCTTCGATGACCGCTTTGTCGTTGACGGCGAGCGGATGCGTGGTGGTGCACGGCGAGCGTGAGGTGCTCCCCGCGACGACCGAGGACGAGGCAGCCAGGGCGCTGGCCGAGTTCACGGCCGCGTACAACAGGGCCGACAAGGCCTACGACAGCTCCCTCGACGCCGACCACGTCACCGGCCCCCTGGCCGCCATCGACGAGGCGCGGCTGAAGGCCGGCCGCGCCAACAACCCGGACGGCAACCCCGCGCATTCACCGCTGAAGTTCAGCGACGTCGAGTACACCATCCCGAAGAAGGCCGGCTGGCCGCGCTGGTTCCTCGCCGACGCCGCGGCCAACAAGGGCTCCGCCGCGCGCTGGCTGATGGTGTTCACCCGCAACGGGCTCACCGAGCAGTGGCAGGTGTCGTATCTGACACTGGTGGCGCCCGGCAAGGTACCGGAGTTCAAGAAGGACAAGGACGGCTGGGCCGAGGCGATCCCCGCGAACTCCCCCGAACTCGCCGTGGCACCGGGCGACTTGAGCCAGAACTACGCGACGTACCTCCAGGACGGCGGGGACGCCTTCGCGCCCGGCACGCACACCACCACGTGGCGCGAACTGCGTGACAAGAACAAGAGCAAGCCGGGCCTGGCCACCCAGTACATCGACGAGCCGCTGACGAACGGCGACTACGCCCCCGTGGCGCTACGCACCGCCGACGGCGGGGCGCTGGTGTTCTTCAGCACCCGCCACTTCGAGAAGCAGACGGCCGCGGCTGGTACGTCGGTACCGACGCCGAGCAAGGACGTCCAGGCCCTGACGACCGGCGAGATCAAGCAGTCGCTGACGCTGGAGGTCGTCTCCAACGAGGTGGCTCTGGACCCGGAGAAGAGCTCCGGGGACCAGCAGGTGACGGTGCTGGGCCGGATCCAGGGGCTGACCGCGGCGAAGGGCGAGTAGGGCGCTGGGGCCTGTCCGGCGGATCATGCCGGAATCGCGGGGCCTGGCACGCCCGTCTGCCGCGTTGTCGTCACTCGCCGACTCCCCCACGCTCGGCTTCGCCCGAGCGGGGGGACCCCCATGCGCGGGAGGGGCCCCCATCGCGTCGACGCCCTCCTCCGCCTTGCAGCTGCACGCACCAGGCCCCGCTCACCAGCGCCGATCAGTCACCGCCCCTTGGAGCCGGCCTGATCCGCCGGACAGGCCCTAGGCCGCTCAGTGGCGCAGGGGCCAGGTCGCGCTCGCGTGGTCCGGCTCCGTGCCCGCGTACCGGGCGCAGGCGTCGGTGAGGACTTCCAGCAGGCTCAGCGGATCGGGCAGCGCATGCTCGGGGCCGCGTACCCAGTGCACGGTCTGGTCGTCGCCGGGGAGCTGGGCCGGGGGAACGAGGACGTAGGAGCCGCGGCAGTGCCAGCGCAGGCCCGGATGCTCGTCCATCGTCTCGGGGTGACAGTCCAGCTCGCACGGCCACCACTCGTCCTCGTCCTCGGGGGTGCCGCGGGTGAGGGTGAAGAACAGCATGCGGCCGTCGTCGCTCGCGGCGACCGGCCCGACCTCCACGCCGGCGGCGAGGAGGCGCTGCAACGCCTCGCGACCGGCTTCCAGGGGCACGTCGAGGACGTCGTGCACCATGCCGGTCGCGGTGATGAAGTTGGCCTGCGGCTGGTGGCGGGCCCATCGCTCGATCTGCGCACGGTCGGTCGTGGACTGCGTCTGCCAGGCGAACGACACCGGGTGCCGGGCGGGCGTCGGACAGCCGACGCGGTCGCAGGAACAGCGGTAGCCGGGAGCCGGGTACGCGGCGGGCGCCAGCGGCAGACCCGCGGCGGCGACGGCGAGCAGCAGGTCCTCACGGCCGCCGCCGTCGGCAGCGGCCTCCTTCGGGCGGCGTCCCCGCAGCCACTGGGAGAGTTTGCCCTGCCGGCCGGTGCGACCGCCGAACTCCGCGCTCATCTATCCCCTCGCCTCGCTGTTGAACCTCGCTGTTGAACCTCGCTGCCGAAACGGACAGCTTGCTCCATGGTCCCACCATCCTGCTCCCTGGGGGCCGCAGTCCCCAACCGGGGTGGGTGGGGCGAGACGTACTCCACACAGGGATCAGGGATCATCGGGCGCTTTGCCGTGATTTATCAGGGTGCGGGTTATCGGGGCGCGAGTCCGTACAGGGCGTAGTCGACGAGGGTGTCGGTGTACTCGTACGAGATGGGTCCGGTGTGCTGCAGCCAGCGCTGGGCGAGCGGGGAGACGAAGAGTTCCAGGGCTATACGGGGGTCCACCTCGGGGCGTACGTCGCCGGCCTTCTGTGCGGAGCGCAGACGCTGGACGTACAGCTGGAGCGAGGGTTCGAGGAGCTTGGCCACGAGCTCCCGGCCGAGCTGCTCGTTGACCAGGCCCTCGGCGGCCAGGGCGCGGGACGGGACCTCGAACCGGGGGTCGAGCAGCTCGTCGACCGTGGCGCGCAGGACGGCCTTGAGATCGGCGGCGAGGTCGCCGGTGTCCGGGATGGTGGCGTACGGCTCCTGCCCGGCGTCCTGCGCCGTCTGCTCGGCCAGGTCGAGGAAGGCCTCCAGCAGGACGTCGGCCTTCGACGACCACCAGCGGTAGATCGTCTGCTTGCCGACACCGGCGCGGGCGGCGATGCCCTCGACGGTGGTCTTGGCGTAACCGACCTCGCCGACGAGTTCGAGGGCGGCGGCGTAGATCGCGCGACGGGACTTCTCACTGCGGCGGGCGGCGTCGGGGGCGGACTTCTTGGCCATGGGGCGAATTTACCAGGCTGACAAGACGTTACGTCTCGCCAGAGGCCCGAGCTGGACCGGGGCCCGCCGGAAGGGGCCCCGGCCCGGTGCGGGCCCGACGTACTCCCGGGCTGCCCCCGGCCGTCCCCCGGCTATCCGAACTGGCCGGGCTGGTAGTCGCCGGCGGGCTGCCGGGTGATGACGTTCAGCCGGTTGAAGGTGTTGATGAGGGCGATCTGGGACACCAGGGCGGCGAGCTGCTCCTCGTCGTAGTGCTTGGCGGCGTTCGCCCAGGCCTCGTCCGTGACACCTCCGGCCGCGTCCGCGATGCGGGTGCCCTGTTCCGTCAGCTCCAGCGCGGCGCGCTCGGCCTCGGTGAACACCGTGGCCTCACGCCAGGCCGCGACCAGGTTGAGGCGTACGGAGGTCTCACCGGCGGCGAGGGCGTCCTTGGTGTGCATGTCGGTGCAGAAACCGCAGCCGTTGATCTGACTCGCGCGGAGGTTCACCAGTTCCTGCGTCGCTGCGGGCAGCGGCGAGTCCGCGAGCACCTTGCCCGCAGAGACGATGTGCTTCAGGAACTTGCCTGCGGTCGGGCTGCCGAAGACGTTCAAACGGGCTTCCATGGTGGGCTCCTCTGCCGTGGTCGGTGGCTACACCCCTCTGACGGAACGGCTCGGCGGGATGTGACACGACCGAAGGTGACGGGCATCACAGGCCACAGAGGAAGCGACCGCCTACGACGACTCCATGGGCGGCCACGCGTCGCCCCAGCCGGCGTCGCGGGCCGCCTTGTACCGGTCGCCGTGGCGTTTGGTGACGGTCGCCCTGCGGAGCTGTTCGTCGGTCTCGCACAGGTCGAGGAGGACCTGGCCCTTGCGGATCTGAGGTTTGCGGACGACCCGGGAGGGGGCCGGCGTGGGCGGGAAGCGGGTGGCGGCGACGTAGCTGAACTTCTCGTCCTCGTAGGCGAGGGAGCCGCCCTTGACCTGGCGGTGCAGCGAGGAACGGCTGACCCGCGCCGAGAAGTGGCACCAGTCGGTGCCGGGGGCGATGGGGCAGGCGGCGCTGTGCGGGCAGGGGGCGGCGATGTGGAAGCCGGCGGCGATCAGACGGTCGCGGGCGTCGATGATGCGGGCGTAGCCGTCGGGGGTGCCGGGTTCGACGAGGACGACGGCCTGGGCGGCGGCCGCGGTGGCGTCGACGAGGGCGGCGCGGTCGGGGGCGGTGAGCTCGTTGAGGACGTAGGAGACGGTGACGAGATCAGTGCTCTCGAGGGTGAGCGCCGCTCCGATACGAGAGCGCTGCCAGCGGGCGTCGCGCAGCGCCGGGTTGGCGGCGGCGACCTCGCGCCCGAGCGCGAGCGCGGGTTCGGCCCAGTCCAGCACGGTCACCGGCCGGACCCCGCCCCAGGTGGCGGTGACGGCCCAGCTCGCGGCGCCGGTACCGCCCCCGACGTCCACATGCCCGCCGGGCACCCACCCGGGCACGGCCGCCGCGAACGCCCTCAGCGCCGAGCGCACCGCCTCGAACGTGGCCGGCATCCGGTACGCGGCGTACGCGGCCACGTCGGCACGGTCCCGAAGGATCGGGGCGTCGGTCGGGGTGGCGCCCCGGTAATGACCGATCAGCCGCTCCACGGCCTGCGCGGCATGCCTGGGCGGAAGTCCGTCGAGCAGCCCGGCGAGGGCGGCACGGAGGGTTTCGGCCGGGGGCTGGGGGGCGTTCACCTGGCGATTCTATGGGGCAGCGAGGTGGAGCGGCGCACCGCTTTGCGAGCACCGCTCACATTCGAGTGCGCCGCACGTCGCTGAGGGCAGCGCTCGCCGTCGAAAACACCGCTCGCCACCGAGAACACTGCCCACGACCGAGGGCACGGCTCACCGCTGAGAGCACGGCTCACCACCGAGAGCAGCGCTCACCACTGAAGGCGCCGCTCACATCCCCTGCACCGCCCGAGCCACCCGCGTCCCCGCCACTGCCCGCGGTCGGCTGTCCGGGGCGCGGCGGCAGGGGTGGACCGTGTTCGCGAGCAGGATCAGGAACGTGTCCGTCGCCCGGTCCAGCACCAGCGACGTCCCCGTGAAACCGGTGTGCCCGGCCGCTCCCCGCCCCGCCAGCTCCCCCATGAACCACGGCTGGTCCAGCACGAACCCCAGCCCGGGCGGCGTCAGCAGCAGCTCCACGAAATCCGGGCCCAGGATGCGCGCCGGCCCGTACGAACCCCCCGCCAGCAGCGCCCGGCAGAACACCGCCAGGTCCCGCCCCGTGGCGAACAGGCCCGCATGACCGGCCACCCCGCCCAGCGCCCACGCGTTCTCGTCGTGGACGACCCCCCGCAGCATCCCCCGGTCGGCCTTCGCCCACGGCCGGCGCTGGTCCTCCGTCGCCGCCGCGCCCGGGCACGGGCCGAAGCGTGTCGACGACATCCCCAGCGGGCGGGTGATCCCGTCGCGTACGAGGACGTCCAGAGGGTGGCCGGTGATGCGTTCCAGGACGTACTGGAGCAGCAGCATGTTCAGGTCGGAGTAGCGGTACACGCCGGGCTTCCCCGTCGGCGGCTCCGCGCGCAGCAGCGCCAGCCGCCCGGCGTCGTCCGGGCAGTCGTACAGCGGGAGTTCGGGCCGCAGCCCGGAGGTGTGGGTGAGCAACTGCCGTACGGTGACGGCGTGCCGGGCCGCGGCGCGGAAGTCCGGCAGGTAGTCGCCCACGCGCGCGTCGATGCCGAGCGTGCCGCGTTCGATCTGCTGGACCGCGGCGACGGCGGTGAACAGCTTGGTGAGCGAGGCCAGGTCGAAGGGCGTGTCCACGGCCATCGGCACCCGGTCCGCGGCCGGCAGTTCGACCCCCGCGTCGGCCTCCGGGTCGTACGCCGCGTACCGCACGGCGTGACCCGCCGCCTCCTCCACCGCGAGCACCGGCCCGCGCCCGGCGACGACGACGGCACCCGCCGCCCACGGGCGCTCACCGGTCGTCAGGCCCTGGACGTCGCGGACGAGGAGACCGAGTTCGCCGGGGTCGAGTCCGGCCCGTTCCGGTGTGCCGCTTCGCAGCCTCGGCGCACTCAGCTCCCCGCTCCCTCCACGCCCCTACCTGCGTTCCAAGGTCGGCACAATCCCACGAAGCAGGCCGCCGCCACCAGGGCTGCGGCCAGTTGGACGACAGCCATGGGGACGGCGGTGTGCTCGCCCCCGATCCCGGCGAGGGGGGAGGCGATGGCGCCGATGAGGAAGGAGGACGTACCGAGCAGGGCGGACGCTGAGCCCGCGGAGTGCCTGGTGCGCAGGAGGGCGAGCGTCTGCGCGTTGGGCAGGGTGAAACCCATCGCGGTCATCAGGACGAACAGCGCGCCGGAGACCGGGACGAGCCCCACCTCGCCGAAGACACCCAGCGACATCAGCAGCAGCGAGGTCGCGGCCAGGACGACGACCGTCAGCCCGAGGGCGAGGACCCGGTCGAGGCGGACCCGGCCGACCAGCACCTTGCCGTTGATCTGCCCGGCGGCGACGAGGCCGATGGAGTTCAGGCCGAACAGCAGGCTGAAGGTCTGCGGGGAGGCGCCGTAGATCTCCTGGATCACGAACGGCGACGCGGAGACATAGGCGAACAGCGCGGCGAAGGCGAAGCCGCCGGCGAGCATGTAGCCGGTGAAGGGCAGGTCGGCGAGGAGCCGGCGCATCGAGTGCAGGGCCTCGCCGACGCCGCCGCGGTGGCGTTCGGCGGGCGGGAGGGTCTCCGGGAGCCGGAACCAGACGACTCCGGCGAGCAGCACTCCGACGGCCGTGAGGACCACGAACACGCCTCGCCAGTCCGTCACCCGCAGGATCTGCCCGCCGATGAGCGGCGCGACGATCGGGGCGACCCCGGAGATCAGCATGAGGGTGGAGAAGAAGCGGGCCATGGCCACGCCGTCGTACAGGTCGCGTACGACCGCCCGCGCGATCACGATCCCGGCCGCGCCGGCGAGGCCCTGCGCCAGCCGGAAGGCGACCAGGGACTCGACGGTGGGCGCCACCGCGCACAGGGCGGTGGCGACGATGTACACGGCGAGTCCGGTCAGCAGCGGCCGGCGGCGGCCCCACCGGTCGCTCATCGGGCCGACGACCAGCTGTCCGAGCGCCATGCCGGCCAGGCAGGCGGTGAGCGTGAGCTGCACGGTCGCGGCGGGCGCGTGCAGGGACTCGGTGACCTCCGGCATGGCAGGGAGGTACATGTCCATGGACAGCGGCGGGGTGGCGGTGAGCCCGCCGAGGATGAGCGTGACGAGCAGTCCGGTGCGGCGCAGTGCACGAACGGGCGGCCGCATCGTCGGTGCGGCCGCCTCTGAAAGATCCGGTATCGGTGCCCCGCCTTCGGACATGTACCCCTCCCTCTTACTTGAACCAGTCCGCTCCCTATGCTCTCAGTTCGAACACAGTGCCTGGTGACATCAAACGAGAACGAACAAGATCGAACGAGAACGAGGGTGGGGCGGGCATGACGGCGGACAGCGTGCGATGGGGGATCCTGGCGACGGGCGGGATCGCGGCGGCGTTCACGGCGGATCTGGTGGATCTGCCGGACGCGCAGGTGGTGGCGGTGGCCTCGCGGACTTCAGACTCGGCGAAGGCGTTTGCGGAACGGTTCGGGATCCCCCGGGCGTACGGTGACTGGGAGTCCCTGGCGCAGGACGAGGGCGTCGACGTCGTGTACGTCGCCACTCCGCACGCGGCGCACCGGGAGGCCGCCGGTCTGTGCCTGACGGCGGGGCGGAACGTGCTGTGCGAGAAGGCGTTCACGCTGAACGTGCGCGAGGCGGAGGAACTGGTCGCGCTGGCGCGGGAACGCGGGAGCTTCCTGATGGAGGCCATGTGGATGTACTGCAATCCGCTGGTGCGGCGTCTGAAGGCGCTGGTGGACGACGGGGCGATCGGCGAAGTGCGCAGCGTTCAGGCGGACTTCGGGCTGTCGGGCCCCTTCCCGCCCGAGCACCGGCTGCGGGATCCGCGGCAGGGCGGGGGCGCGCTGCTGGACCTCGGCGTCTACCCGGTCTCCTTCGCGCATCTGCTGCTCGGCGAGCCGTCGGACATCACGGCGAGAGCAGTGCTCTCCGACGAGGGCGTCGACCTCCAGACGGGAGCACTGCTCTCCTGGGAGAGTGGCGCTCTCGCTTCGGTGCACTGCTCCATCGTCGGCGGTACGCCCGTCGCCGCCTCGGTCACCGGCTCGCACGGCCGGATCGACATCCCGTACGGCTTCTTCCAGCCCGACCGTTTCGTCCTGCACCGCAACGGCCGCGACCCCGAGGAGTTCGGCCACGACCCGGCCGCCGACCCGCACAACAGCCTCAAGCACGAGGCCCGCGAGGTGATGCGGGCTCTGCGCGCCGGCGAGACCGAGTCCCCCCTCGTCCCGCTCGACGGCACACTCGCCGTGATGCGGACGCTCGACGCGATCCGCGACCGCATCGGCGTCCGCTACCCCGGCGAGCATCCCGACCAGGCGGACGAGCCGCAGCTCACACCTGCCTGAGCCCCGGCTCCCCCACCTGCGTCACGAAGGACGCGGCCGTCGTGACCGGCGCCCCGGGCGTGGTCACGTACGGCACCGTCCTGAAGTCGGCCCGGGCCTGCTCCCGCCCCAGCGCGACGGTCACGTAACCCCGCCGGCCGTTGTAGAACTTCAGGTGCGGGTTGGCCGTCATGTACGTGTTCCAGTTGGCCGGCTTCTCGGCGCCGTCGCGGCCGCTGGCGATCGACGTGGCGACGATCTCGGTGCCCACCGTCGGTGAGGCCGGGTCGTCGAAGTCGTCCTTGATGTCGAAGGCGTAGCCGACGTGCACGTCACCGGTGAGCACCATCAGGTTCTCGATGCCGGCCGCCCTCGCGCCGTCCAGCACCCGGCGGCGCGAGGGCCGGTAGC